>CALEIS010000001.1 GCA_937877675.1 uncultured Clostridia bacterium
CAAGAAAGCTTTTAGCTCCTGGCTGTGAAGCAATCAAAGCTACAGTTAGAGAAAAGATTGAACTCTTCGGTTCAGCAAACAAAGCATAAAATAGTTTATTTTCCGCAATACCGCGTGTCTTTCGGCTCGCGGTATTTTTTTTGTAAAAAAGTAAGGGACAATGCTCACATCGTCCCTTAAATCTTAATATTCAATTTCTATTTGGTTTTCACCCATTTTGTTTTCGTATGTAACAATACCCTTATTTGGAATATAAATTTCCGTTTTGACGTTTTTGGGATATCCTTTATCGCAAGTCCATTTTAAAGTGAATTTGCGATTTTTACTGTCTGTTTTGATTTCTTCAATATCACCACAAACTGCAACAGGATATGGTCTGTTGAAAATCTCGTTAAGTCCATCTTTTTTGAAATTGTATCCCCAATAAATGCTACTCCAATGGTACTTTTCAAATTCACCCATAATAAAATCAATGTGACGAAGCCACTCGTGACCGGGTGCGCCACCACCCCATTCACCAAAAAGCACAGGCACATTCATATTTAATTGATTTTTTCTTATTTCTTTTAAAATGCATCCCACTCTGTTGTCACTTGCATATTTGTTGTACAAAGGTGAGTCAATGAAAACATCATAGGCGTGTGGTGAATATATGTCATTTTCTTTTGTTTTGATTCCAAAGGATAAGCCTACATTTGAATAGTAGTTATGTTCAAATATATTGAAAATACCCTTCTTATTTATCTTTTCACACGCATTATCAAAAAAAGGTTGGTAATAATCGCTGTTGAATTCCGTGGTGTATTTGTCAAGTCCTTTTATAGCATCATAAAACTTTTCTTCACTATCCATTGTGGAAAGAATATTGCGAAGCCCTTTCTTTGTACGGATAAATGAGTAAATTTTCATAGCCATTTTAGCAAAACCAACTTTATCACGACAATTATTAAAATATTTCTGGAAATCCACATCCTTGCCGTAAACGGTTTTAATAACATTTGATGCAAGATTTAAAAATACTTTTCTTCCGTCTTTGTGAATATATGGCTCATTGAAATAGTCGTAACCAATAATATTATCACATTCGGAAAGTGATTCTGCAACATACTCCCACATTTTAATAAACTTGGTTTGTATGTTATTGCGATTAGTCCAGAAATCATAAAAGGCTTTCTGAACACCCTGCATATAGAAATAGCCTTCTGCCCAAATTGCAAATTGCTTTGGATTAGTGTATGTTGGGTCAATTGCCCATTTTGGTGCACCGTCACCATGGAAATGATGCGAAAACAAATCCTGATGCATATCAAACATTACATAAATGTTGTTTTCAGCACATTTATCAATAAATTCTTTTAATGCAGAAATCAAGTCGTCGTTATATTCGCCCTCATGTGGCTCAATAGCAGCCCATGTAATTCCAAGACGAATAATGTTGACACCGACAGATGCCATATCTTTAAAACGATTTTCTTTGATGAGAAATTTACGCACCATGTGTCCAGTTGCCTGATGGTGTTTAATACAGAAATTAACTCCACGGAAAATTCTTTCTCTACCGTATTCATCCCTGATTTTTAGGTTATCGCAATAAAACATAAAATTACCTCGTGTTTATTGTGGTATAACTCATTCTAACATAATAAAACATATAATACAATCAACAAATAGTTGATAATATGATTGATATTTAGTATAATCATCTATGAGGTGTTTATATGATTACTCCAACAATAAAACTTTACGAAAACGATTCATATATAAAGGATTTTACTGCAACTGTCCTTTCCTGCGAAGAAAAAGACGGTGCATATTTTATAGTCCTTGACAAAACTGCATTCTTCCCCGAAGGTGGTGGACAAGATGCAGATAAGGGCAAAATCGGTGATTCACCTGTCCTTGATGTGCAGATTAGGAATGAAATAATTTATCACAAGGTAGCAAAGTCATTTGACGAAAATGAAATTGTTGCTTGTTCCATTGACTGGGAAACAAGATTTTCAAGAATGCAAAATCACACAGGTGAACATATTGTTTCAGGTGTTATTCATAGTCTTTTTGGTTACAACAATGTTGGTTTCCACATGAATGACAGTCTTGTGACTTTTGATGTTGACGGCCCTTTGACAGATGATGATATAAAGACCGTTGAACTCAAAGCAAATCAAGCAATCTATGATAACAAAAATATAAAAGCAATTTATCCAACTGCAGATGAATTAGATAATTACGATTATCGTAGTAAACTTGACATTACCGAGGGTGTCCGTCTTATTGAGATTGAAGATTATGACCTTTGTGCTTGTTGTGCACCTCACATTGCAAAAACAGGTGAAATCGGAATTATCAAAATTATCGGTTTTATCCCATACAAAAAAGGTACAAGAATTGAAATGCTCTGTGGTCTTTTGGCATTTAACGATTACAGTAATCTTCACACTACAAACAAATCCGTTATGAATATGCTTTCTGCAAAACGCTTTGAGATTGCAGAGTCAGTTGAGAGAATACAGAATGAACTCACAAGTGCAAAAGCAGAAAACAAAAAACTCTTGTCAGAACTTGCAACCCTTAAAATGGAAAAGCATATTAACGGAAATACAGTTTGTGTGTTTATTGATGGTGTTTCTTATGATGAATTGAGAAATTGTTCAAACAATCTTATCGAAGAATTTGAATATTGTTATCTTTTTTTATCAATCCTCTTATTAGCTGGCTAATACTATTTAATACATTTAAAGGAGTTCTAAGTTCATGAGATAAATTAACGAAATAGCTATTTTATTGAACCATTGAGGCATCTGTAGGAACCATTTTATATAGTTTATCGCCCTTTCTGAGCAACTGAGGCACCTTTATAGAGCACTTCACACCCTTCGGTACGTGCGTTGCTAGCTGCTCGTTAAACATCAGTCCCTCAGCACGTTGCTCCACTACTCCCGATGTCTCACCCATCCACAGGAGCGACTCTCCCTCATCTATCGTCGCCGCCTCGGTAAGCACCTCAGCCACAGATATTTGCTTAAAGAAATGAGTCACTTTTCCCACATAAACCTTACGCTCCGTCGCTGCTGACCCATAATTGTTGCAGTGCTCCGCCATTGGCTTTCCGGCATAGTAGCCTTCCCAGAATCCGCGGTTGAAAACCGTCGCCAACTTCTCCTTTAACTCGCTGGCATACTGAGCATTATACTCACCTCGCTCCATTGCTTTCAGGGCTGCATCGTAGCTCTCTACAACACGCTTGACATACTCTGCACCACGTGCACGACCTTCGATTTTCAGCACGCGGACACCTGCTCCGATAAACTTATCGAGGAAGTCTATCGTACATAAGTCCTTGGGCGAGAGCACATAACGACCATCCACAGCGAGCTCTCTACCGGTCTGCATATCCTTTATCGTATACTTTCGGCGGCATATCTGTCTGCACGCACCACGATTTGCCGAGCAGTGCTCCTCGTGCTCGCTCAGGTAGCACTTGCCCGAGATAGACATACATAGTGCTCCGTGGGCAAACATCTCAATCTGCACTCGCTCGCCACGTGGGCCACGCAGGTCGCGAGCCTCGATTTGCTGCGAGATATATGTAATCTGCTCAAGGCTCAACTCGCGTGCCAGCACCACAACATCGGCCCACTGCGAGTAGAACTCCACAGCCTCGATATTAGAGATATTGCACTGCGTAGAGATATGCACCTCCATACCCACCTTGCGGGCATACATAATGGCGGCCACATCGG
>CALEIS010000002.1 GCA_937877675.1 uncultured Clostridia bacterium
TCGCTAAAGAAGCTGACTTCTTCTGCTTCGGTACAAACGACCTTACACAGATGACTTATGGCTTCAGCCGTGACGACGCTGGTAAGTTCCTTACAGCATACTATGATTGCAAGATTTTCGAAAACGACCCATTTGCAAAGCTTGACCAGAGTGGCGTAGGCGCACTTATGGAAATGGCAGTAGCTAAGGGTAAGGCAAGTGGCAAGAACCTTCACTACGGTATCTGTGGTGAACACGGTGGCGACCCTGTTTCAGTTGAATTCTGCCACAAGATTGGTCTTGACTATGTATCTTGCTCACCATTCCGTGTGCCAATTGCTCGTCTCGCAGCAGCTCAGGCAGCAATCGCTGAAATGAAATAAGTTTTACTTATTCGGAATAGCATAAACAAACAGTCCCCTTGGAACAATCCAAGGGGATTTTTGTATTTGTTGCAAATAGTAATCGTTTTTGATATAATACAAACAAGAGGTGATTTTATGGGATTATTTAATATATTTAGAAAGAAAACTCAATTAAAAACCAATATTGATTTATCTGAATATTTCGACCCACATTACCATAGCGGAGATATGTATATTGCATCGCAACATTGTGTTAGAAAGAAGTTACCTATTCCTATACCTGGGGTAGGACAAGGATATACCACTATAAATATCCCTGATAAAATAAAAACAGAAGAACAACTATTCGAATTTTTAATCAAAGAACATCATTTTATTAAATCTTTGGTTGAGCCATCAATGAACATCAATCCTATATTAAAATTCCAACCCACATTGTATAAGTCCCCATTATATAATTTATTTAATATTATTGTAGATGAAACATCGTCTTTCAGTGTAAATATCTCAAAAGAAGACGGATGCTTAATTGCATATCACGAGAATATTGTAGTAAACAACGATGGTCTTTACGGTGTTACATCGGAGCCTATAAAATTGTCATATTCGAATTTGCATGAATTTTTGCAACAATCACCTAATGAAATACAGTCAAAATACAACAATTTAACGCAAGAGAATTGGAGAGAATATGTTCCTGAAAAAAGTGATGAACCACGCTTATGTGATTGTTCTCTTGACAAACAGCATGCTTTTGTTTCTTTTGGAACACACGGGAATTCTTGTGTTGGTACACCAACAAACTATACAGTACATAGATGTTGCAAATGCGGTTATATTTATCGAGGTTTTCTAATTTCTTCTGAATATGGTGATGTTGTGAAGAAATTTGTGACAGAGATATAATTCCCCACTTTGCTAACTGCTGGACAGGCAGCAATCGCTGAAATGAAGTAATTAGTTTCTAATTATTCGGAATAAGAACCTCACGAAATTATATAACAAAATCAAAGATTTTGATAATTTCGGAGAACCTTGCGACGCAAGCGTCTAAAGCAATAAATAAACAGTCCCCTTGGAGCAATCCAAGGGGATTTTTGTTTATTGAAATCGTTTGTTATAAATGCTATAATAAACTAGAGGTGAACATAATGGAATACCTACCATTAATATTGTTTTTTATTATTGCGATATTTGCGTTTTGTTTATTGCTATTTAGACCAAAGAAAAAAGTTTCTCGAAAGCCAACAAAACCATCCCCACCACAACACATCCAAGAGTATGATGAGGACGGATATAATAGACAAGGCAAATATAATCGCTTTTATAATGTGAAACGCTATAAAACTGATTTGTACAGTGAAGAAGGGTTTTTGGATATTCGAAAAAATCCTATATATTTGACCAGTCATGCCCGTGAGCGTATGCGAGAGCGAATGGGTATCAATGAGGCTCATAAAATGGATGCTCTTGCCTTTGAAGCATATCAATTCGGTAAAAGCAAACTACAACTTATGAAATCCGAAAGAGGTATCATTGAAGAAAAAGAACAGGAGTATGGTGATAGTGTGATTTTAATCTATCATGGTTATTGTTATGTATTTACTGAAAATAATGGTTTAAAAACTGTTTATAAAAATGATAGAGTCAGAATGTAATACATTTTCCCCCTTTCGCTAACCGCAGCTCAGGCAGCAATCGCTGAAATGAAATAAGTTTTACTTATTCGGAATAAATAAAATGTAGGGGACGACGACCTCGGCGTCCCGCAAAATACAAACCAGTCCCCTTGGAACAATCCAAGGGGATTTTTTGTAAAGATATAGATTTATTATATTATTTGTGTTATGATATTTAAAAGATTAGTTTGAGGAGATGTATTATGAACGAAAAAGGCTTGAGAGGTTTACTTAATACGTCGCCTGAAAAAAGATATAAGAGTTTTCTTTCAACCGTTGCAGATTTAGAAGAAGTTTGGCTTCTTTCCTCAAATGAAGGATATGCAACTTTTGATGCGGATAATTACATTGATTTGCTAATATGGCCTCGCAAAGAATTTGCTGAAATGTTTAAAGAAGATGATGAAGAGGTGATTTCGATAGAAATACACCAATTTATTGAACAGTGTAAAACTTTAGATGAAAACATCCGCTTTATGGTGTTTCCAACAAATAATGATTCATATGTTGTTGAAACGGAAACACTAATAAATGATATTAATAATTCTCTGGATGAAGTTGAATAAATTCCTACATTTCCTCCCTGGCCCCAGGCAGCAATCAAAGAATCTAAGTAATTAGATTTATAAAGCAAAATTGTCATCCCGCCGATTTCTCGACAGGATGATTTTTGTTAAGGTGTATTGCGCTTATGACCGAGATGTTATATAATAAATTATGTAAACAATCTCTCAGGAGGGCCAAAGGAATTGAATGCTAACAAAAAGAAAATAATTGCGCCGATTATTGTAACGGTTATTTTGATACTGTATTATATTGCATACTTTGGGTTCTTAATTTCTTTGTTTAATGGGGTTTGGAAATACATCTTGGGCATTATCCCGCTTGTTTTTTCGGGGATTATGATATATGTATGCATAGAAAGAATTAATGAAATAAAGAAAGGTGAGGAAGATGATATTAGTAAATACTGATTTTATCAGCGGAAAAGAATTGGAGACACTCTCTCTTGTAAAGGGAAGTACCATTCAATCAAAGCACATTGGCAAAGACATTGCGCAAAGTTTTAAAACTTTGGTAGGCGGAGAGTTGAAGGCTTACAATGAGATGATGAATGAAGCGCGCGCTCTTGCAACCAAAAGAATGGTTGCGGAAGCAGAAGAATTAGGTGCAGATGCAGTTATTAACATCCGCTATGCTTCTTCTGCCGTTATGCAAGGCGCCGCAGAGGTTATTGTGTATGGCACAGCGGTGAAATTCATTAATAAATAGTTTCCCCACTTCGCTAACTGCTGGACAGGCAGCAATCGCTGAAATGAAATAAGTTTTACTTATTCGGAATAAATAACAAATAAAACATCCCCATCGAGAAAACGGTGGGGATTTTTGTTGACGAGATAGTGGATGTTGTCGTATAATAGGGACATAAATACAAAAGGAGTTTTAACGTATGCTAACATTAGAACGTGCAAAGGAATTATTAAAAACTACTACAACAGAGGAACATCTTTTTCTTCACGCTAAGAACGTATCAGTAGCAATGGGTGGTATGGCAGAACATTTTGGTGAAGATAAGGAATTATGGATGGCAATCGGTCATCTTCACGATTACGACTACGAACAGTTTCCAGAGGAACATCTTCAGCATACAGAAAATGAACTTCTTGCAGAAGGTCTTACAGAGGTTGAAGTCCGCGCAATTCTTGCTCACGGCTTTGGCCATTGTAATGATGTAGAACCTTTTACAAATCTTGAAAAATCATTGTTTACTGTAGATGAGCTTACAGGTATAATTCAGGCAGCTGCTCGTATGCGACCTATGGGTATTACTGATATGGAAATCTCAAGCTTCATGA
>CALEIS010000003.1 GCA_937877675.1 uncultured Clostridia bacterium
ATCGATGACAACAATGTGGAATATTACTGTGGTGAAGATTATCTTTCACACATTGATAAATTTCAAGTAGTTATGAAAAGTCCTGGAATCTCATTTGTGAATGTTGATGTCCCAGATGGCACATATGTAACTTGCCAGACAGATTTATTCTTAAAATTTGCACCTTGTAAGAAGATTGGTGTAACAGGGTCAAAGGGTAAGACAACAACATCAACTCTCACATATAAAATGCTTTGTGCAGGTGGCATTGACTGTGAGCTTATGGGAAATATGGGGCTTCCTGTGCTTGACTATATTGAAGAAATGACTGAGGATAAAATTGCAGTTATCGAAATGTCATCACATCAACTTGAATTTACAAGAAATTCACCGGATGTTTCAATTCTCACAAATATCTATGAAGAACACCTTGAACATTACAAGGGTGGCATGACAGGTTATGTAAATGCGAAGCTCAATATTGTCCGTCATCAAAATGAAAATAATCTTTTTATATATAATGGTACACAAGGGCTTAATCCATATCTTGATTTATCCACAGTAAAATCTAACACATTCCCAGTTAAGAAGGATGATTTTATTCCATTTGATATCGAAAATATTCACCTCGCAGGTGAACATAATCGTCATGACGTGCTTTACGCTTTCACAGCAGCATCAAAATTCGGTGTAACTGCTGAACAAGCAAAGAAGGCTATTGATGACTTTGAAGGCATTGAACATAGAATGGAAAATATCGGTATATATAATAGTATAACTTTTTATAACGATTGTATTGCCACAATTCCACATGCAGTTATGTGTGCAGTCAATGCGATTAAGGCAAATACTCTCATCATTGGTGGCAAGGATAGAGGAATTGATTACACAGATTTTGCAGTTGACCTTGAAAATAGCAATCTTGATACTGTTATTGGTACAAAGACAACAGGTCATAAAATTATTGATATGATGATTGCAAATGGCACAAAGAAAAATCTCATCAAGGCAGAAAATCTTGAAGAAGCAGTAAAATCAGCCTATGAAAACACTAAAAAAGATGGTGTCTGCATTTTATCTCCTGCTGCATCAAGCTATAACGAGTATAAAAACTTTGAAGAAAAGGGCAGACATTATAAAGAGTTAGTTAAAAAGTACGGAGTGTGAGTTATGGACTTAACAGAAAAGCAAATCAGCTATAAATATGAGTTTCAAGGTAGAATCGTAAATCTTCGTGTTGATGATGCACTTCTTCCGAATGGTACAACAGCAAAAAGAGAAATTGTTGAGCATAATGGTGGAGTTTGCGTAGCACCTCTTGATAGTGACTATAATCTCTATTTTGTTAAACAATTCCGTTATCCATATATGGAAGTTGTTACAGAATTACCTGCAGGTAAACTTGAAAAAGGTGAAGACCCTTTTGAAGCAGGAAAAAGAGAGTTGAAAGAAGAAACAGGTGCTGTTGCTAACAATTATATGAGTTTGGGCAAACTTTATCCCACACCTGGATATTGTGGTGAGATTATTCATATGTATTTGGCAACTGACCTTGAATTCGGTGAGCAAAATCCAGATGAAGATGAATTTTTAGAGGTTTACAAAATCTCACTATCAGATGCAGTTCAGATGGTGATGAATGGCGAATTACCTGACAGTAAAACACAAACAATGATTCTTAAAATCAATCAACTTAAAAACGAGGGAAAAATATGAAATTAGTTCTTGCATCAAAATCCCCAAGAAGAAGTGAAATTTTAAAAAATGCAGGGATTGATTTTACCGTCCGTGTTGCTGATGCGGACGAAACAATTCCCGATGGCACAAAACCTCAGGATGCAGTTGTTTTTCTTGCCGCAAGAAAGGCTATGGCAGTCGAAAGAGCAGATGATGAATTAGTCCTCGGTGCTGATACGGTTGTTGTGCTTGATGATAAAATTCTCGGTAAACCACAGGACAAAGATGATGCCTTTAACATGATAAAATCTCTTTCGGGTAGAGTGCATTCCGTATTTACGGGTGTGTGCGCAATAGGAAATGGTGTTTCAATGACCTTTTCGGAAGAAACAAAAGTTGAGTTTTTGCCACTGTCTGATGATGAAATCATTTCCTATGTAAATACTAATGAACCTTACGATAAAGCGGGTGCTTATGGCATTCAAGGGTTGGCATCAAAATTTATTCGTGGTATCGAAGGAGACTATTTTAATGTTGTCGGATTGCCAATAAATCGTATTTATGAAAAGATTTTAAGAAAATAACTAAAAAATAGATTGACAATTCGTGATTTATGTAGTAAATTTAAATGTGTATGTTACATATAACATGAAAGGGGAGCCCTAATTATGGCTAAAAAGATTTTAACTCCTGAAGAATTCAGAGCTAAGCTTGAAAAGAAAGAAGCTAAAAGCAAGTTATTCTTCGGAACATTCGCAAAAGCATTGGCAGTATTCCTTGCTCTTGTAGTAGCATGGTCACTCGTTTCTATCGCATTCACACTTCCTTCAATGGTTATGGGCGGTGGTGCAGGTGCAGCTAACGCAACTACAGAAGAGAAAAACGAAACAATTCAAGAAGACGCAAAGGTTGAGGACATGGGTGATGCAATCACTGACGAGTCAGGTAACACATTAACAAAAGCTGACATTCTCAACAAGATTAATGATGCAACAACAGCTGCAGCAAAAGGCAACTACAAGTGGGCTAGAAAGAGCTGGTACACAAGTCCTCTCGACGTAGGTAACGCAACAGCTACACTTGACAGAATCATCAAGATGGTAGATAAGAATGCATCTCTTGGTTCAGTTGTAGGTGGTTTCCTTGCTATCTCAGGTGGCGAAAATGACCCAGCTTGGGAATCAGATGTTGCAGGTGGACAGCTTCCATCAGGTACAAAGATGAATGATGCAAAATTCCTTCTTAAAGGATTTGCTCTCACAGAAGACGACCTTGTAGCTATGAATGTTGAAGGCAATACATATACTCTTCAGCTTAAAGGTTGTAAGAACCCTCAGAAAGACGGCGCAAACCCACTTAACAAAGTAACAAACGACTTCATCACAAAAGACGAAGTTGCTAAGGGTGTTGCAGACGGACTTGGTTCACTTTCAAGCATGGTAACAATCAATTCTCTTGATGTTGAATTCACATCAATTATGGTAGTTGTTACAATGGAAAACGATGCAATTAAGACAGTAGCAATTTCTTACGATATGAACGTTGTTTCTCTTAAACTCAAAGCAGGTTTATCTATTGAGGGTAAGGGCGCAGGTAAGATGGCTGTAACTTATACAGTTGCTTAATTTTTGAAAGGAGAACTTAAATATGGCAAAGCAGAAGAAGCCTTTAAGCCCAGAACAGGCAGAAATTAAGGCAATGAAAAAAGAATACAAATCAAAGCGTTGGACAAAGTTTTGGGCAGTAGTTCTTGCTCTTGTTCTCGCAGCAGGTGTTGTTGTTATTGCTAATACAACAGCAAAGAAAGCAATCGAAAATGCTGGTGGTAATGCAGTAGCAGGCCCAGCAGCAGGACAGGCGACAACAGATGAAGAATTAAATGAGAACGATGCAGAAGTTGACCTTGGCGGCGAAGAACTCGAAGAAGGCGCTGAAGGTGAAGAAGGTGGCGTTGGCTTTACAAAAGAAAACGCACACGAAAAGTTCAATGAATGGACTGCAGCAGCTGCAAAGAGCACATACAAGTTTAACCGTGTTTGTCAGTACACTCCTGATGGTTCAATCGACGTTGGTAATGCAACAGCTACACTTGACAGAATCATCAAGTTAGTTGACAAGAATGCATCTCTTGGTTCAGTTGTTGGTGGTTTCATCGGCATCGGTAACAGAGAAGGCGAAGTTCCAAACGGCCAGATTCCAGAAGGTATGAAGGTTGACTACGCTCTTAAAGCAATGCAGCTTACAGCAGCAGACATCAAGGGCGCTGGTAAGACTGGTAACACATACAAAGTACAGCTTAACGCTTGTGCAAATCCTAAGAAGGATAACTCAAACGCACTTAGCCGTGCAACAAATGACTTCTTTACACACGAAGAAGTTGTTAAGGGCATTTCAGACCTTACAACACTTATCAAAGTTGACAGCACAAATGTTGAATACACACAAATCGTTCTTGCTGCAACAATTGAAGGTGAAAAGATGACAAAACTTGAAATCTCTTACACATTCTCAGCACAGATGAACCTCAAAGCAGGTATCTCAATTGCTGGTAAAGGTAAGGCAACAAACACAATCACTTACACAATTGGCTAATTTGCTAAAAGAATAATTTAACGGTATCGTCGAAAGACGGTACCGTTTTTTCTTGCTCATTATTCACAAATAAAGTGAATATAATTCGGTAAAGTGTCGAATTGTAATAAGAATTTTTTTGTTGTATAATTATTCTGTATAATTGGCAAAAGTCGGGAGGAAATAAAATGAAAGTTTATGAAATCAAGGAAATTCTTGAAGCAGAGGTTATTTGTGGAGAAGAATTTATGGACCGTGATGTTTTTACTGCTTGTGGAAGTGATATGATGAGTGATGTTCTCGCATATGTTAAAGAACAGGCAGTGCTTCTTTCAGGGCTCGTAAACCCACAGGTTGTTAGAACTGCTGAAATGATGGATATGCAATGTATTGTGTTTGTTCGTGGTAAGCAACCTGACCAAGGGATTATTGACCTTGCTCGTGACCGTGATATTGTACTTATGACAACAAAGCATGCGATGTTTGCATCTTGTGGAATGCTCTATGAAAAGGGACTTAGGGGAGGCTCAATGAGATGAGTAATTTAACGCTTCATTTTGTTGTCCCTGGTGATGATTTTACCCGTGCAGGTGAAGCTTCTGGAAAAGTTAAAAAGACTTTAAAGGATTTAGGCTTTAATCCCGAGGTTGTAAGAAAATGCGTTATTGCACTTTATGAGGCAGAGATTAACCTTGTCATCCATGCAGGTGGTGGAGAAATTGATGTTGACATTTCTCCTGAATGTGTCAGCATGGTGCTTACAGACCAAGGTCCGGGTATTCCTGATGTGGAACTTGCTATGAAAGAGGGCTATTCAACGGCACCTGACAATGTTCGTTCATTGGGTTTTGGTGCAGGAATGGGACTTCCAAATATAAAAAAATACACCGATGAAATGAAAATTGATTCCACTGTCGGTGTTGGTACAACTATGTACCTCAAAGTATATACAAATTGAGTGATAATTATGAATGAAACTTATTTCCACTCCGTGCGACTTGATGCGGATAAATGTAAGGGCTGTGTAAGTTGTCTTAAACGTTGCCCAACAAATGCTATCCGTGTGCGTAACGGAAAGGCTTATATTATTTCGGAAAGATGTGTTGACTGTGGCGAATGTATAAGAATTTGTCCTCATCATGCAAAATATGCCGAAAAATATTCCCTTAATGAAATTCTTGATTATAAATATAGAATTGCTGTACCTGCACCATCGCTTTATGGTCAGTTCAATAATCTTGATGACCCTGACTATGTGTTGACGGGTCTTAGAAGAATGGGTTTTGACGATGTGTTTGAGGTTTCAAAGGGAGCAGAATTGGTCAGCGAAGCAACTAGAATTATCCTGTCGATGAACAAGACTAAAAAACCAGTGATTTCATCTGCTTGTCCTGCTGTTGTTCGTCTTATCAGAGTTCGTTTTCCAAATCTTATTGAAAATGTTCTCGACTTGAATGCTCCAATGGAGGAGGCTGCTCGTCTTGCTCGTATTAAAGCAAAGGAAGAAACAGGACTTTCTGACGATGAAATCGGTGTTTTCTTTATAACACCTTGTACTGCAAAAATATCCTCAATCAAACAACCAATATGCAACGGAAAATCAAATATAAATGGTGTTCTTGCAATCAAGGATATTTATCCGGTACTTGTATCACAGATGGATAAAATTAATGAGCTTGAAAATTTAAGTGATTCAGGTATTATCGGTGTAGGTTGGGCGTCATCCGGTGGCGAGTCTGCTGCAGTTTTAAGAGAACGCTATTTGGCTGCTGATGGTATTGAAAATGTTATAAAAGTTCTTGGAGAATTGGAAGACGAAAAGCTCAACGACCTTGAATTTATTGAACTTAATGCTTGTTCCGGTGGTTGTGTAGGTGGTCCTTTGACTGTTGAAAATCCATTTGTGGCGAAAGCAAGACTTCAAAGACTTCGCAAGTATATGCCTGTTTCCTGCAATCACCTTGAGTATGAGTCTATTCCAAAAGAAATGTATTGGGAAAAACCTTTGGAGGCATCTCCTTGGAAACTTGCAGATAATGTATTTGAGGCTATGCAGAAAATGAACGAAATTAAGGAAATTGAAAGTACCTTACCAGGACTTGACTGTGGTATGTGTGGCTCACCATCCTGCCATTGTTTTGCTGAGGATGTTGTAATCGGTAAAGCAGACAGAAACGACTGTATCTTTGCGATGAAGGACAAAGAAGGTGCAGTCTTACCAAAACCTTTCAGAACAGAGGAAAAATAATGACTATAAAAGAATTAACTGAAAAATTAGACCTTAAAATCCTTGTTGAAGGTGATGAAGAACGAGAAATCACAGGCGGTTACTGTGGTGACCTTTTGAGTTGGGTTATGGGCAGAGCACAAAGTGGAGATTGTTGGTTTACTGTAATGGGTAATATCAATGCCATCGCTGTGGCTGTTCTTGCTGACTGTGGTTGTATTGTTCTTTGCGAGAATTCAACTTTGGATGATGATGCAAAAAATCGTGCAGAGATGCAGGGTGTGTGGGTGCTTTCATCGGAAAAGAATGCTTACACACTTGCAAACGAACTTGGTAGAATAGTATTATGAAATTAAAGTATGATTTTCATCTGCATTCGTGCTTGTCCCCATGTGGCGATAACGATATGACACCATATAACCTTGTCAATATGGCAAAACTTATGGGTTATGATATTATTGCCCTCACCGACCATAATTCCTGTCTTAATTGTCCTGCTGCAATAAAAGCAGGTCAGGAGGCGGGAATTACAGTTGTGCCCGGAATGGAACTTTGCACATCGGAGGAAATTCATACAGTTTGTCTTTTTCCGACACTCGAAAAAGCATTGGAATTTTCGGAGTATGTAAAAACCACAATGCCACAAGTTAAAAATGATGAGAGCATTTTTGGTAATCAGTACATAATGGACCATCTTGACGGAATTTTAGGAAGTGAAGAAATTCTTTTAACAACTGCATCGGGAATAAGTATTGATGATGTTGTCAGTGAGGTTTCTCGTTTTGACGGAGTTGTCTTTCCTGCCCATCTGGATAGGGCATCCTACTCCGTACTTTCTGTTTTGGGATTTATGTATCCTGAAATGAATTTTACAGCTGCCGAGTTTACTCACAAGGCATTCATTCCGCAATACGAGGAAAAACATGAACTTTTAAAAGGTATGAAGCATCTTCGTAATTCCGATGCCCATTACCTTGAAAATATGGTTGAACCATCCGTGGAAATCGACCTTCCCGAATGTACAGCACAGGCTGTGGTGGAATATCTTTTAAATATAAAAAGGGCGCCTTAAGGTGTCCTTTTGTCGTTTTAGACAAAAAACGACTATGATTTTCGTTAGTTTAATTATTGAAAGAGATAATTGTAAATGATAAAATTGTACTATCAAGTAGAAATCGGTGAGTAATATGAAGAAATTTTTTGCTATAATTTTATCCTTGATTTTAATTGTTACAACACTACCAATAGTGTATGCAGGTACAACTGAAGGTGTATTTGGTACAAAACATACATGGGTATATGATGATGAAACCAAAACCCTTACTATAAGCGGTGAGGGTGATATGGGCGGATTTTGGGATATGTATAATCCACCATGGAGTGCGTACGAGGGACAAATGCGAACACTTGTTATTAGTGATGGCGTAACAAATGTGGGTGAGTACCTTTTTTACAATAGTAATCTGGAAAAGGTTGTGCTTGGTAAGGATGTTAAAACCATTGGTGACAGTGCGTTTCGTTCATCTTCATACCTTGTAACTGTTGAGTTAGGTGAAAATGTAGAGACTATTGGTGATTATGCTTTTTCAGGCTGTGGCTCATTGACAGAAATTAGTTTAAACGAGAGTCTTAAAACAATTGGGAAAAGAGCTTTTGTAAGTACAAAGCTCCAGTCAATTATAATTCCTGATAATGTGACTGAAATCAGCGAGGGTGCATTCTATAATGTTCCTTTAAAGTCTGTAAAAATCGGTAACGGTGTTAAAACTATTGAAAAAGATACATTCAATTACTGTGCGGATATTGAAACTCTTGAATTGGGCAGTAACATTGAAACAATCGGCGAGTCAGCATTCTATAACTGCTCATCCATCAAAACTCTTATTTTGCCTGACGGTTTAAAGACAATAGAAAAAGAAGCATTCCGTCAATGTGCAAAGCTTAATGATATCGTTTTCCCTGATAGTGTAAAAAGCGTTGGGCAAGGTGCATTCAGTGAATGTAATGCTTTAGTTAACCTTAAAATTGGTAATGGTGTGGAAATTCTTGGAATGTCTGCATTTAATGGTTGTACGTCAATTGAAACTGTTGAAATTCCTGCAAGTGTGGAAATTATTGGTGAAAGAGCATTTTCAACTTGCGAATCCCTTAAAGAGTTTAAAGTAGCAAGTGATAATAAAAATTATACAACGCTTGATGGTGTGCTTTACAATAAAAACAAAACAGAGCTGATAAGTTACCCTACAGGAAAATCAGACGTTGTTTTTGAAATTCCAAAAGGAGTAAAAATTATTGGAGATAATGCATTTGCAAATTCATCTTTGAAACGTGTTGTAATCCCCAATACGGTAACGTCAATTTATGGTAGCGCTTTTGCATACAATAATAATCTTGACAGTGTTGTGATTCCTGAAAGTGTTACTTATATGAATGGTGCAGTTTTCAGCAACTGTATGTCACTTACCAATATAACAATTCCAAAGGGATTAAAGCGAATTTATGCTTATACCTTTACCGGATGTTACAGTTTGAAAACTGTTAATTATACAGGTAGTGAAGCTCAATGGAAAAACATAACCATTGAACATTCAAATGGACCCCTTTATGATGCGACCATTAACTTTAATGCAAAAAATCACACCCATTCATACGCTAATGAAGTTTTGGGAGAAGCAAGTTGTACCGAAACTGGCAGTCTTTTATACAAGTGTAGCTGTGGTGACGTGTTTACAGTGATTATTCCTGTTAGACATCACGAATTTGGTGAGTGGATAGTTACAGTAGAACCGACAACTACAACTGAGGGTGAGAGAACACGCAAGTGTAAATACTGTGCAGAAACTGAAACAGAAAGTATGGATAAATTGCCCGAAGAAGTAATAATAAAAGGTGATACTAATGGTGACGGAAAAGTAACATCAATGGATGCTCGTTGGACATTACAAATAGTAGCAGAAATTAGAATTCCTGATGAAAAACAACAAATAAGAGCAGATGCTAACGGAGATGGTAAAATAACATCCATAGATGCTCGCTGGATTTTACAGTGTGTTGCTGGTATAAGAGTATTATAATCAAAAACGGCTATTGCGAAAGCAGTAGCCGTTAATTTTATATCGTAATTTCATTACCTAAATATTTTATCGGAGAAACATTTTTTCCGTCTTTGTACATTTCAAAATGGAGATGAATTCCGTCGGCACTTTCCATTGGAATTTCATCTAAAACTCCGATTTTTTCGTTTGCTTTCACTTGTTGATTAAGTTCGGGGACACTGTCTTTTTTTAGTCCACAATATTTTGCAGTATATCCGTTTCCGTGGTCAATAACAACAGTTGTACCCCAAAGTGCATCGTGAATAACCTCTATAACAATACCATCACAAATGGAAACAACACTTTCGCCACTTTTTCCCTCAATATCAAGCGCATTATGCGTACGCCAGTCATCGGTGGTAATATTCTTTACAATTTCGCCATTAGAATATGCCTTGATGATTTTGTTTTTCAATGGAAATTCAAAATATACCTTTGTTATTTGTGGATTTGTTACTTCATCCTCACGTTCATCAGGTATATTTGTCACAGGGATATTTACTTCAACTTCATCCGTTGTCACTTCTGCTTCTGTGCTTGATGTGGTTTCGGGTACAAGTCGATTGTTGTTTTTGTTGGTAAACCAAAGGGATAGGAGCAGGACGACACACAACAAAAGCGCTCCTGCAGAATAAAGTCCTCGTTTCAGTTTTTCGTTTTTCTTGATGTTCAAATTAAAGCACCTCCGTTTATATTTTAGACAGAGGTGGAAAAAATATGCAAAGAAATTTTGTGTAGGAAATAGTAACAGGTAATAAAATTGGTATGTAATTAACATCGAGATAATTTTTCGTCAGAGCCATTCAAAAACGGAGGCAATACTTTGTGTCTTGTCGAGTATTTTGGGTGAGTTATGACGGAAAATTAGCCGATGAGAAAATATACAAAATTTTAATTACCTGTTACAAAAAAAGAAAAAACGGACGGTTGCGGTTCCGTCCGTTTTCCGGGCATTAATGCCCTGAGGGGTTGTTTGAGGATGGGGTATGTGTACTCTTTGTGAGTACATTGTTATAATAAAATATAAATATTAAAAAATAGTGAACATTCTTTTAATATTCAAAAAATTTATTATGAATAACAAAAAAATTAATAAAATTAGCGAACAAATGTTTACTTTTTGAAAATTATATGTTAGAATATAGAAAAAAGTATGACTTTTTATAATAAAATATAAATTAGGAGTAGTTTTTATGCGTCCAATTACAGATACACAACAAAAAATCTATGAATTCCTGTGTGAACGCTCTCAATGTGGTGTTCCACCTTCAGTTCGTGAAATCGGCTCTGCTGTGGGACTTCGTTCAACATCTTCTGTTCAGGCAAACCTTGATGCTCTGGAAGAAGCAGGTTATATTGAGCGTGACCCAATGTTAAAGCGTTCAATCCGTGTCCTTGGTCAGGCAGAAAATGTAACGAGTGTTCCACTTTTAGGTACTGTTACTGCAGGTATGCCAATTCTTGCAGTTGAACAGATTGAGGGCTATATTGCATATAATGGCAGAGTTTCTCGTGATAAGTCGCTTTTTGCACTTAAAGTTCGTGGTGAGAGTATGCTTTGGGCAGGTATCCTTGATGGTGATATTGTAATTTGCGAAAAAACACCGTATGCGTCAAATGGTGAAATTGTTGTTGCTATGATTGAAGATGAAGCAACAGTTAAGAGATTTTATAAGGAAAACGGTCATTTCCGTCTTCAACCTGAAAATGATGCCTTTGAGCCAATCATCACAAATGAGGTTATCATCCTTGGTAAAGTAGTTGCACTTTACAGATATTATTGATTTATAATGATATGGCGGGGTCTTGACCCTGCCATTATTTTTTCCATTGACAAAATATCAAAAAAATAGTTTAATATATAGGATACAAAAATTTAAGTAAAGGTGATATAAATGGAAAATGGTAATAGTGGCAAGAAGTACAAAATAACAAAGAATCATGTAATAATTTTTGCTGTAATTATTGGTGTGGTTTTAGTGCTAGCAACAATAGCAATATTGGCATTAAGCGGTCAGAAAGATAATGATGACTCTTCTAAGGCTGTGGATAAAAAAAGTGAAAATGCAATAACAAATGAGAAAAACGATGATAAGATAGTTGTAGACAACGAATATTTTCAATATGAAGATTATAGTGAGGGATTAGCATGGGTTAAATATAGCAATGCTAAAGGAGAATTTTGGGGAAGCATCGATAAAAACGGTAAAATGGTTTTCCAATTACAGGCGAATTCTGTTAAGGAAGTTACTCCTTTTAATAACGGATACGCGTATCTTATTTATGAGAATGAGTTAAAAGTTATAGATAAAACAGGTGCGATTTTAGGCTCATATGTTTCAGATGATAACAACAGGGTTGTAGGATATGATTCAGGGTATGTTTTTACAGAAAATTATAAAGCAGATTTTGATTCCACTCTGTACACATATAATATTTATGATGCTTCAGGTACAAGTATAGAAAGCTTTACACTAACAGATAATCGCCATGTTGCTTTTAGATCTTTTGGAAAAGGGGTTTTTGGTTATAAGGACTACTCAAGTACGGGTTGGAACTTATACTTTCCAAATATAAAAACATGGAAACAATTCCCCGAAAATAAAGCTTTGAGTTTTTATTTTGAAGAAGATATTGCTCTAATGCATATTGATTATGCTGGTGGCTATGACCATCCAGATGGCTATAGAGGAAAGTTAGAGTTTATTGATGTAAACGGAAATGTAAAAGAAGTTATTATTCCCATAGATATGGGTTGGAATTGGTCTGTTAGCATTTCTGGAATTTCAACAGTGGACAACAATTGCGTATTGTATGAAATTCACCAGGATAGATTTATTAGTTATAATATTGAAAAAAACTCATTTTTTAAGTTGTCAGATGAGTATGCAGAAAAGCTTTACGAGGAGAAACTCGTTGACCCAATAATTTTTGATGATGGTTATGTTGCTTTATTGTTAATGGGTAGTGATGCGAGTTGGTATGTGTCAGTATTCGATGAGGAATGGAATCTTGCTTTTGAACCGATAAAAGTCAGCGATTATGATTATTTCCCATTAACAAACGGAAGATTAATAGTCAAAACTGATGCAGGAGTTCTTGTATATGATGTGTCTGGAAAAGTTGTTTTTGATGCGTCGTCTGCGGGTTATGCAAAAATTACAGCATATTCAGACGATGTAGCTCGTGTAGAGGGACAATCAAAACCCACATATTTGGATTTGTTTGGTGTTTTATTATTTGAAGAAATAGATATGAGTGCTGTTGTATAAGTTGAATAATCTAGGCTCCCCTGACAAGGGGAGCCGCTTTTTCATTCATTATTTTCTCATTGACAAAATATCAAAAAAATAGTTTAATATATAGGATATAAAAAATTAAGTAAAGGTGATACAAATGGAAAACACCGTAGAAAAGAAAAAGATAGTTTTAAGTGCTATTCAGCCAACAGGTACACCAACTCTTGGTAACTACCTTGGTGCACTTAAAAATTGGAAAAATATGAAGGATGACTATAATTGTCTTTATGCAGTTGCTGACTTGCATTCTCTTACAGTTCGTCCTGAACCTGCAACACTCCGTAAGAATACAATGGAACTTTATGCAATTCTTTTGGCATTAGGTCTTGACCCACAGGAAAGTGTTGTTTTCATTCAGAGCCATGTACCACAACATGCACAACTTGCATGGCTTCTTAACTGTTGCACACAGTTTGGTGAAGCTGCAAGAATGACTCAGTTTAAGGATAAGAGTGAAAAGCACCCTGAAAATGTAAACGTTGGTCTTTTCACATACCCAATTCTTATGGCTGCAGATATTCTTCTTTATCAGGCAGACTATGTGCCAATCGGTGCTGACCAGAAACAGCATCTTGAAATCGCACGAGATATTGCAGAGAGATTTAATACAGTTTATGGCAACACATTCACAATGCCTGAACCATTCATCGGTAAGGTTGGTGCTCGTGTTATGTCTTTACAGGACCCATTTGCAAAAATGAGTAAGTCCGACCCAAATCCAAAGAGCTATATCTCAATGCTTGATGATGATAATGTAATTGTTAAGAAAATAAAGAGTGCAGTTACTGATAGTGAAGCAAAAGTTAGATATGCAGATGGTAAAGAGGGTATTAACAACCTTATGGGTATTTACTCTTGTTGTACAGGTCTTTCTTATGAACAGATTGAAAAAGATTTTGACGGAAAAGGCTATGGAGATTTCAAATCTGCTGTTGCCGAAGCAGTTGTTGAGGAACTTCGTCCATTCAAAACAGAATTCAATCGTCTTATTAACGATAAAGCATATCTTAATCAGTGTGCAAAAGATGGTGCAGAAAAAGCAAGTCGTTTTGCACAGCGTACACTCTCAAAGGCAATGAAAAAGTCAGGTCTTTACCAATTATAATTCAATATAAAACACATAAGGCGGGGAGTAAACCTCGCCTTTTTCTATTAAACACATAATAATTGCAAGAATGAAATCAAAATATTTCATTTTTAGCCATAAAATGACGAAAAATGCAAGAAATTTATGCAAAATGAAATTAAACACAAGGTAAATTGCAAAATATTTCGTTAAACTCTTGACAATGTGCGTATAAAGTATATAATCAATATATTATAATTATAAAAGGAGATATTTTTGTGGAAAGATATTTAGTATTATTCACATTTGTAGGCTCGTTGTTGGCTCTTATTTTTGCAGGACTCACTGCAAAAAAAGTAATGAAATTCTCTGAAGGCACTGATAAAATGAAGCATATTTCAAAATCAATCCGTCAGGGTGCAAACGCTTATCTTAAAAGACAGTATTCAATCGTTTCTGTTTTCTTTGGTGGAATGTTTGTAATCCTTTGTCTTATGGCAGCATTTGGACTCCTTACATGGTTTGTGCCTTTTGCATTCATAACAGGTGGGTTTTTCTCTGCACTTTCAGGTTTTGTTGGTATGAAAATAGCAACTCTTTCAAATGCAAGAACTGCAAACGCTTGTCGTGAAGGTCTTAATAAGGGTCTTCGTGTTGCATTCTCTGCAGGTTCAGTTATGGGCTTTACTGTTGTTGGTCTTGGACTTCTCGATATTTCAGTATGGTTCTTCTTGCTTAAATTTGTATTCAAGCTTGATGCAAGTGCAATCACAAGTGCAATGCTTACTTTCGGTATGGGTGCATCTTCAATGGCACTCTTTGCTCGTGTAGGTGGCGGTATTTTCACAAAGGCTGCTGACGTTGGTGCAGACCTTGTTGGTAAGGTTGAGGCAGGTATTCCTGAAGACGACCCTCGTAATCCTGCTGTTATTGCTGATAATGTTGGTGATAATGTTGGCGACGTTGCAGGTATGGGCGCTGACCTTTATGAATCATATGTAAGTTCAGTAATCTCTGCTTCTGCTCTTGGTGTTTCTGCTTTTGCAGGTGATGTTAAGGCTATGGCAGTACCAATGCTTTTGGCTGCAATTGGTATTTTAATGTCAATCGTAGGAACATTCTTTGTTCGTACAGGTGAAAATATTTCACAGAAACTTCTTCTTAAAGCTCTTAGCCGTGGTACAAATTTAAGTGCTATCGGTATTGCTATTATCTCTTTCCCTGTGGTATGGTTTGTTCTCGGTAAAGAAAACTGGGGACTTTATATAGCAATTCTTTCAGGTCTTGTTGCAGGTGTGCTTATTGGTAAATCAACTGAATACTACACATCTGACACATATAAGCCAACACAGAAACTTGCGGCAACATCTGAAACTGGCTCAGCAACAATTATTATTGGTGGCTTAGGACTTGGTATGAAATCAACTGCAATGCCAATCGGTATTGTTGCAGTTAGTGTGCTTGTGTCATACTTTATTTCAGGTGGTGGTGCAAGTGCTTCAATGGGTCTTTATGGTATTGCACTTTCAGCAGTAGGTATGCTTTCAACTCTTGGTATCACTCTTGCGACTGACGCTTATGGTCCTGTTGCAGATAATGCAGGTGGTATCGCAGAGATGTCAGGTCTTCCATCAGAGGTAAGAGAAAGAACAGATGCTCTTGATGCTCTCGGTAATACAACTGCTGCAACAGGTAAAGGTTTTGCAATCGGTTCAGCGGCCCTTACAGCATTGGCACTTGTTGCATCATATGTTGATAAAATTAAGAGTATTAACCCAAATGCAGATTTAAGCTTTGACATTGTTAATCCTGTTGTGCTTATCGGACTTTTCATTGGTGCTTGTCTTCCATTCGTCTTTGCAGCACTTACAATGGATTCAGTTGGTAAGGCTGCACAGAGTGTTGTTAAGGAAGTTCGTCGTCAGTTCAAAGAAATCAAAGGTCTTATGGATGGTAAGGCAGAGCCTGACTATGCATCATGTGTTGACCTTTGCACAAAAGCAAGTCTTCGTGAAATGGTAATGCCAACTGTAATTGCTATCGCAGTACCTGTTTTAGTGGGTATGGTGCTTGGCTATAAAGGTGTAGTTGGTATGCTTGCAGGTGCAACAGTTTCAGGTTTCTTAATGGCAATCTTTATGTCAAACTCAGGTGGCGCATGGGATAATGCAAAGAAGTATATTGAATCAGGTGTTCATGGTGGTAAAGGTAGTGACCAGCATAAGGGCGCAGTTGTAGGTGATACAGTTGGTGACCCATTCAAGGATACATCAGGACCAGCAATCAACATCCTTATCAAACTTCTTTCAATGGTATCAATCGTGTTTGCAGCACTTGTTGTAAATTATAGCTTGTTATAAAACTTATGGTGGGGCTTTGACCCCACCTTTTTTAATGTTCAAGTTTGAATTTATCGAGGTCTTTTATTTATTAAAATCAGCAGAATTCGTAGGGGACGGTGCCCACACCGTCCCGTTTTGGTTCATTGATATGCTTTGGTGCGGGACGATGTGGGCATCGTCCCCTACAAGGTATGTTGTTCTATATTAACTCCCCGACAAATTCCAATTCATCGCTCATTATTCATTACTTGTTATTGACTTTAAGGTGTTGAAATTCTATAATAATCATAGAAAGGTGAGATGTGAAAATGGCAAACCTTATATGTGCAAAATGCAACAAGAAAATTGATGAAGGTAATTTAATAGAATGTCCATTCTGTTGGGAAATGTACCACAAAGAATGTTGGGAAGAAACAAAATTCTGTCTTAGTTGTAAAAAGTATAATCTTGATTTCGCAAGGATTCAGGAAGAGAAAAAGATGATGGCCATGGAGAATAAAGAAGACTCCAACGAGGAAAAAACTCAGATAAAAAAAGTTGAAGAAGATGAATTGAACGAAGAACAACTTTTTGAGATGCCAACAAGAGAAATGAATCATTCTCCGATTGCAAATACTATGATGCTCATATCAAAAGTTGCTTTGATTATTGGTATTGTTGCGGGAATTGCTGTGGTGGCTCAGGCTTTTGTTGATTCATATTATTTTGCAGGTAAGGTTATTGGTATTGTTTTAGGACTTGTTGTTGCGGCAATCGGTTGGGTTGTGTCAGTACTTGTCAACGGCTTTGCAGAAGTGATTAACAACACTCAAAAAAGCGCATACTATCTTTCAAAGTTGGTTGAAAAAGAAAAGAAGGACAGTGATAAGTAATGGGAAAATTAAGATTTTTAATTGCCGTAATTGTTGGCAAGGTTTCAGCTTTTTTGCTTGATAAGATTTTCAAAAGAGGTACAAATACACCGGGTATAATTATGCTTAAAATCTGTCCCGATGCACTTGCTCGTTTTGTTATGCCAAAAACTACAATTTGTGTAACAGGTACAAACGGAAAAACAGGTACATCAAACCTTTTAACACACATTATCCGTAACAGTGGCAAAACAGTTGTAAATAACTCAAAGGGTTCAAATATGGCTCCTGGTCTTGCGTCTGCATTGGTTACACAATGCACATTAGGTGGTAAGGTTACTGCTGATGTTGCAGTGTTAGAGGTGGACGAGCGCTCATCACAGTTTATTTACACAAAATTTGTTCCTGATTATATTCTTTGTACAAACCTTTTCCGTGACTCAATTATGAGAAATGGTCACAGTGGATTTATTTTTGATAAAATCAACGACTACCTTAACGAAAAAACAACTCTTGTCCTTAATGGTAATGATGCAATTTCAGGACTTTTGGGTGAGGGTGTTTGTAATCGTGTTTTCTATTCAGTAAACAAAACTGAAAGAAGCACAGAAAATTGTGTTGATACAGTTTGTGACCTTATTGCTTGTCCAAAATGTAATCATAAATTAGATTATGAATTCTTCCACTATAATCATATCGGTGTGCCAAAGTGTGCACACTGTGGATTTGAGATGCCTGAAAGCAAATATTTCGCAAGTGATGTTGATTTTGAGAATGGTACATTTGTGTTCAATGGTGATAAGGGTGAAAGTCTTGTTTTACCATTCCAGAAAGGTAATTTTTTCAATGTTTTCAACATAACAGGTGCTTGTGCAGTTTGCAGACTTATGGGCATTGACCTTGAAATAATTGAAAACAGTATTGAGGACCTTTCTTCAAAAACAGGTCGATTCCAAAATAAAAAATATGGTGGCGTTGAGGTAATCTCAATGCTTTCTAAGAACCAAAACCCAATTTCTTGCTCACAGAGTCTTAAATTCCTTGATAGTACTGATACTGAAAAAGATGTTGTGCTCCTTATTACTGACTCAAACGATAAAGTTCATGGTCATGAGGATATTTCATGGATTTATGATACGGACTTTGCACCACTTAACAGAGATAATATAAAAACTGTATATGTTGGTGGTAGCCGTTGTTATGATGTGGCAAATTGTCTTGAAATTAAGGGCATTGACACAGGTAAACTTGTGCTTTTTGAAAATTATGATGAACTTGCAAACGAAGTAAGTAAGCAGAGTGTTGTAGGCAGAGAAATTGTTGTTTACTTTGAACTCTATGCAACAAGTGTAGTTGAAAAAATTAAAAATGCAATGTCACAGAAAGGGGATAATTAATTATGGCAAAAATGGTAATTGAAGTGCTTTATCCCGAATACAATAACCTTTATGGTGACAGAGGCAACTGTGAATATCTTGAAAGAAAATTAAAACTCGCAGGATATGATGTTGAAATAATAGAAACATCACTTTTCGATAAACCTGCATTCACTGATAATCAAGTTGATTTTCTTTTAATCGGACCTTGTCAGGAAAAACACCAACTTGTTGAAATTGAGCATCTTAAAGAATATGCCGATGCACTTAAAAACAGAATTGACAATGGTGGAGTAATTCTTGCAACGGGTAATGCTTTTGAACTTTTTGGTCAATACATTGAAAATCCAAAGGGTGAAAAAATTGAGTGTCTTGGATTTTATCCATACTATGCAAAGCAGTTTTCAAGATTAAGATATAACGATTGTAGTGTTGGCGAATTTAACGGAATTGAGATTGTTGGTTTTAAAAATCTTCTCAGCCATTCCTATGGTGATAATAAACATCCGTTTTTAAGTATGAAAAAAGGCTGTGGAATGAATAAGGAGAGCAAGGTTGAAGGTGTAAATCACAATAACCTTTTTGCAACTTATCACACAGGCCCGATTTTACCACTCAACCCACAGTTTACAGATTATCTTATTAAAATTGTGGATAACAATTATGAGAGTGTTACTCTTGGTTATGAAAAACAAGCCTACGAAAGCCGATTAAAGGAACTTTTAAAATAAAATTTACGAGTGATAGTTATGGAAACAATTAATGTTGCAACATCAAAAGAATACAATGTAAATATCGGCTCAGGCTTTCTCAATACACTCGGTGAGAAAGTAAAAGAAGTCAAAACTCCTTGCAGAGTTGTTTTAATATCTGATGATATTGTTTTTCCACTTTATGGTGAAACAGTTAAAAATAGCCTTGAAGGTAATGGATATTCCGTTTGTGAATTTGTTGTGGCAAATGGAGAAGAGTCAAAATCTTTTGAGAATTACGAAAAAATTCTTGAATTTTGTGCCGAAAACAGCATAACAAGGACTGACCTTTTTGTTGCACTTGGTGGTGGCGTGGTTGGTGACTTGACAGGATTTGTGGCAAGTACATATCTTCGTGGTGTGGATTTTGTGCAGATTCCAACAACAGTACTCTCGATGGTTGACTCATCCGTTGGTGGTAAAACTGCCATAAACTTAAAAGCAGGAAAAAATCTTTGTGGTGCATTCTATCAGCCAATTGCTGTTTTTGCAGATTGTGATACATTAAAAACTCTACCACAAGAAATCTTCAATGATGGCTGTGCCGAAATTATTAAATACGGTATGATTTTGGATAGGGCTTTCCTTGAGTTCTTACAGAGTAACGAAATAAAAGATAATATCGAATATGTAATAAAGCGTTGTGTTGAGATTAAGAGAGATGTTGTAAGTCACGACGAGTTTGAAAATGGTGAGAGAAAACTCCTTAATTTCGGACACACCATTGGCCATGCCATTGAAAAATGCAGTGGCTTTTCAGTTTCTCACGGTCAGGCAGTTGCAATCGGTATGGTAATTGCAACAAAGGGTGCTTATGAAGTTGGTATGAGTGAAGAAGATTTGTCTAATGTACTTTTGCCGATTCTTAAAAAGAATAACCTTCCCACAACTTGTGAATTCTCAGCAGATGAACTTTACCAAGCATCACTTTCCGATAAAAAGAGGAGTCTTGACACAATGTCGCTTATTGTCCCTGAAGAATTGGGGCTTTGCAAGGTTATGAAACTTCCTGTTGAAGAATTAAAGAACTTTATTGAAAAAGGTATGAACTAAATGACAGTTTCTTGTATCCCATCTGTTTTAGGTGGTAAAATCAAGGCAATTTCATCAAAGTCAGAGATGCATAGAATTCTTATCTGTGCATCTCTTTGCGAAAATACAACAAAAATCAAATGTAATGTGATGTCAAAAGATATCGCAGCGACTGTTGATTGCCTCAAAGCTATGGGTACAGAAATTTCAGTTAATGGAGAAATAATTACAGTTAATCCTAAACCATTCAACAAAAAAGCAGACCTTGACTGTGGTGAAAGTGGCTCAACTCTTCGATTTTTAATGCCATTGGTGTCGGCTTTAGGTATGGGTACCATAATTACGGGTCACGGCAGACTTCCCCAAAGACCCATTTCACCACTTAAAGAAGAAATGGAGAAAAAGGGAGTAACATTTCATACGGATAACAAATTCCCTTTGCATTTAACAGGGCAATTACAGTCAGGTGAGTATGAAATGAAAGGGGATATCAGTTCTCAATTCATAACAGGACTTTTATTGGCTTTGCCAATTCTCAAGGGTGGCAGTAAAATTAAAATCACTCCACCATTTGAGTCAAAACCTTATGTTGATATAACAATTTCGATTCTTAAAAAATTTGGAATTGAAATCACAGAAAAAGACAATACATATATAATTAATGGAAATCAGAAATTTGTTTCACCTGAAGAAATCTCAGTCCAAGGGGATTGGTCAAATTCAGCATTTTTCCTTTGTGCAGGAGCAATAAGTGAAAATGGTGTAACAGTAACAGATTTAGACATCAGCTCACCACAAGGGGACAAGAAAATTCTCGATGTACTCAAATCAATGGGTGCAGATGTGCAAATCAGTAGTAACGAAATCACAGTCAAAAAGAATAGACTTAATGCCATAACAGTTGATGTAAGTGATATTCCCGATTTAGTGCCGATTATTTCCGTTGTGGCAACTGCTTGTAACGGGGAAACAAGAATTACTGGTGCCCAAAGACTTCGCATAAAAGAAAGTGATAGAATAAAGTCAGTTGTAGAAATGATTAATTCTGTTGGTGGTTGTGCAGAAGAAACAGATGACGGAATGGTTATAAAAGGGAAAATTGAATTGCAGGGTGGCAAGGTTAACGGATATAACGACCACAGAATTGTAATGTCAGCATCAATTCTTTCAACACTTTGCAAAGAAGAAATAGAAATAACAGACGGTAATGCAGTTAAGAAATCATACCCTGATTTCTTTGCAGATTTTAACAAAATGGGAGGTAATGCAGATGTCATCAATGACAGGGGATAAAATTAAAATATCAGTTTTCGGTCAGTCACACTCAAAGGGAATTGGTGTGGTAATTGACGGACTTCCTGCAGGGAAGAAAATTGATATGGAAAAAGTCCTTAAGTTTATGGACAGACGTGCTCCCGGTAAAAATTCACTTTCCACTCAAAGAAAAGAAAGTGACACTCCTGAGATTTTGTCAGGGCTGGTAAATGATGTTACTTGTGGTGCGCCACTTTGTATGGTTATATATAATGAAAACCAACATTCAGCGGATTACGATAATATTATTGATACACCAAGACCATCCCACGCAGATTACTCTGCTTATGTAAAATATAATGGCTTCAATGATGTATCAGGTGGTGGACATTTTTCAGGCAGACTTACAGCACCTCTCTGCTTTGCAGGTGCAGTATGTATGCAGATTTTAGAGGATATGGGTGTTGAAATTCAAGCTCATATTCAGAAAATCAAAGATGTTTATGATGATGAGATTGATTTTGTAAATATAGGTAAGTGGAATATTGCAGAAAAGGATTTTCCTACAATCAACGAGAATCAAGGAAAACTTATGATTGCCGAAATCGAAAAAGCAAGGGATATGGGCGACTCTGTTGGTGGAGTTATCGAATGTGCAGTAACAGGTGTAAAAGCAGGTTTTGGTGACCCTATGTTTGATGGAGTTGAAAACAAACTCGCAAAAAATATTTTCGGTATTCCTGCTGTTAAAGGAATTGAATTTGGTAATGGATTTTCTTCAACCGACCTTTATGGTAGTGAAAACAACGATGAATTCTGCAAAGTTGATGGTGAAATCAGAACAAAAACCAATAATGCAGGTGGTATAAATGGTGGAATTACTAATGGTATGCCTATAGTTTTTAGAACTGCAATCAAACCAACCCCATCAATCTTTAAAGAACAGAATAGCGTAAGTCTTGAAAATAAAACAGAACAGAAATTGCAGATTAATGGCAGACACGACCCATGTATTGTTACAAGAGCTGTGCCGGTAATTGAAGCAGTAACAGCAATTACATTATTAGATATACTTCTTTAAGGTGATTTTATGAAAGACCTTTCAACACTTCGTGAAAACATCAACGAAATTGACAATAAAATAATTGAACTTTGGAAAGAGAGAATGGGGCTTTCTCTTGAAATCGCAGAGTACAAGAAAGAAAATAACATTCCAATTTATGATGAGAAAAGAGAAAAAGAGCTTCTTGACCGTATAAGCAATATGGCAGGGGATGGACTTGACCAATATTGTCGTGAACTTTATGAAAAGATTATGAAAATTTCTCGTGATTATCAACAGGAATATTTTAGTAAGGAAAATAAGTGAGAATTATGTACGGACTTTTAGGTGAGCATTTGCCCCATAGCTTTTCTCCACAGATACACAAGGCATTGGGAAATGATAATTACACTCTCTTTGAGATTTCTCCCGAAAACCTTGAATGCTTTATGACGGAGAGAAAATTCAAAGGCATCAATGTTACAATTCCATATAAAAAAGCAGTAATTCCTTATCTTGATGATATTTCACCTGAGGCAGAAAAAATTGGTGCAGTTAATACTGTAATTGTTCAAGATGGAAAACTCTGTGGATACAATACGGATTATTTTGGTTTTAAATATTTGATTGAAAAGTCAGAAATTATTATCAAAGGTAAAAAAATACTGGTTTTAGGTAGTGGTGGTGCATCAGTAACAGTACAAACTGTCCTTCAAGATATGGACGCAAGAGAAATTTTAGTCGTTTCACGAAATGGTAAAATTAACTATAGTAATATATATAAAGAAACTGATGCAGAAATTATTGTGAATACAACCCCCGTTGGTATGTATCCCGACAATATGAATACTCCTATTGATATTTCAAGATTTCCTAATGTCAGCGGTGTCCTTGATGTGGTGTATAATCCATTAAAAACAAGACTTATCATGGAAGCAGAAAACCTGGGCATAAAAACAGCAACGGGACTTTCAATGTTGGTTGCCCAAGCAAAAAAGGCGCATGAAATATTCTTTGACACTGTTGTTGATAATAATGTCTGTGATAAAATTGAGAAATCTATAAGATTGCAGATGTGCAATATCGTTTTAATTGGTATGGCTGGTTGTGGAAAATCGACAGTTGGTCAGAAACTTACTGAATTGTTAGGAAAGAATTTTTTTGATACGGACGAAATGATAGTTCATGTGGAAGATAAATCAATTCCACAGATTTTTGAAGACGATGGTGAAAAGTATTTTCGTACTTGTGAGAATGTGGCGGTTAATCTTGCGGGACGAGAAACAAACTCTGTTATTGCAACAGGTGGTGGGGTAGTTACCCGAATGGAAAACTATATGCCATTAAAACAAAATGGAATTATAGTTTTTATCAATCGTGCCCATGATAAATTACCCACCAATGGCAGACCACTTTCTCAACTTCACGGAGTAAAAGAATTATATGAACAAAGAATGCCTTTGTACCGTCAATTTGCAGACATTGAAATTGATGGTAATGGTACAGTCGATGAAATTGCAGAAAAAATTGTAAAGGAGATATTGAAATATGAAGATTCTTGTAATTAACGGACCAAATATAAATATGCTTGGTATCCGTGAGCCTGAAATTTACGGAAATCAGAATTACCAAACACTCCTTTGTGATATTGAACAATGGGCAGAAGAACTGAATTGTGAGGTTGAATGCTTTCAGTCCAACCATGAAGGTGCCATTGTCGATAAAATTCAGAAAGCCTATGGAAACTTTGATGGAATTGTTATTAATCCAGCAGCATACACTCATACAAGCATCGCAATCCTTGATGCTCTCAAATCAGTTGGTATCCCTGCTGTAGAAGTTCATATCTCCGATATAACAACAAGAGAAGATTTCCGACAAATCTCCTATGCGGGTATGGCTTGTGAAGAACATATAATAGGAAAAGGTCTTGAAGGGTACAAATTAGCACTTCAATATCTTTGTGATAAATATTTAATATAATGTAACAAAAATGGCGGGGTTTATCCCCGCCATTTTTGTTACTTGCAAAATACATGCCTACCAATGGTTGTGATAACTGGTCTGGTTCTAATCCATCTGTTGCTTGTTTTTGCAGGATTATAATAGTATATAGCACCACCAGTTGGGTCCCATCCGTTAATAGCATCCCTTGCAGCTTTTTTTGCTGTATCCGTTGGAGCTACATTCCAGTTGCTATCCCGTACTGCTGAAAATGCGCCGGGTTGATAAACAACACCTGCAATTGAATCAGGGAAGGATGAGTGTTGAACACGATTAAGCACAACGGCACCAACCGCAACTTGTCCAGTATAACTTTCACCTCGTGCTTCAGCTGCAATAATCCTTGCTAACAAATATACGTCATTGGAACTGTATCCATTTGTAGATGATGTTGAGCCTCCACCTAAACCTAAATACTTTAATGTCTGAGGTCCTGCAATTCCGTCAGCAGTGATGCCACAATTTTTCTGGAATTGACGGACCGCCTTTTGAGTTGATGTTCCGTATATGCCGTCAATAGAGCCCTTATATAAACCGAGCTCTTTAAGTTTTTGCTGAATCTGTCGAACCTCTTGTCCTCGGGACCCAATGCTTGAAAGGGTCTGTGTGTTTTCATAAACAAAACCGATAGCAGCAATAACTATTGCATTTAATAATATGATAGCGACAATTTGCCAGAATATTTGAATTCGTGTGCGACTTTCTTTCCTTGTGTCCATAAATCCATCTCCGAATAAACATTATTTGTTATTTATGTTTCCATTTATATATTCGATTATACAAAAAGCATAGAAATTGTGCTGAATAATAGTTGTGAACACAAAATATCGAGCTGTTGAAAAGATGTTGAAAAAATTTTAAAAAAATTTAAAAAAAGTGTTGACAAGTGTATTCTGTTGTGATATTATATCAAAGCTGTCTGCGAGAGGTAAACGACGCAAACGAAAAACTGAATAAAAAATGAAGATTTTTTAAAAAAGTTTTAAAAAAGTGTTGACAAGCTCCGGGAGTTTTGATATAATGAAACTCCACCCGCGAAAAACGGGCGGACACAACTGAACCTTGAAAATTAAACAACGACGAGATAAGTAAAAGGAACCCTGTTAATCTTTGAGAGTACGGAAGTACGAAGCAGAGATAACAAGAAACAGTAATTCTTTTGGATAACAAAAGAGTTTAAATTAACGCTAAGCGTTATTGAGTTAAGAAGTAAAGAGCTAAAAGCACTTTAGAAAATGATTTCTACACGAAAGTGTAAAGATACAATTTTTTAGAGAGTTTGATCCTGGCTCAGGACGAACGCTGGCGGCGTGCCTAACAC
>CALEIS010000004.1 GCA_937877675.1 uncultured Clostridia bacterium
ATCTATTCATTTGGTTCGGGTCGTCGAGGACGCCGACCCCTACAACAAACTCCCCTACAAATTCAAATTTGAAGAATCATTCAAAAAATAACAGCTCCACGGGAAGTGGAGCTGTTAGTCTGTAAAACATCAATTAAATATTAATCAAGGAAGTCACGAAGTTTTTTACTTCTGCTTGGGTGACGAAGCTTACGGAGAGCTTTTGCTTCAATCTGACGGATACGTTCACGAGTAACGTTAAATTCCTTACCAACCTCTTCAAGTGTTCTTGGATGTCCATCTTCAAGACCGAAACGAAGTGACAATACTTTTTCTTCACGAGGAGTAAGAGTTTTAAGAACCTCTGCAAGTTGCTCTTTAAGAAGTGAGATTGATGCTGCATCTGCTGGTGAAAGTGCTTCATCGTCAGGGATAAAGTCACCTAAATGGCTATCTTCCTCTTCACCGATTGGTGTTTCAAGAGAAACAGGTTCCTGTGCAAGACGAAGAATTTCACGAACTTTGTCTGGAGCCATATCAAGTTCTTCTGCGATTTCTTCTGCAGATGGGTCATGACCATTCTTATGAAGAAGCTGACTGCTTGTTTTCTTAACCTTATTGATTGTTTCAACCATATGAACTGGAATACGGATTGTTCTTGCCTGGTCTGCAATAGCACGTGTAATAGCCTGTCTAATCCACCATGTAGCATAAGTTGAGAACTTAAAGCCCTTTGTATAGTCGAACTTATCAACCGCTTTAATAAGACCCAAGTTACCTTCCTGAATAAGGTCCAAGAACTGCATTCCACGACCAACGTATCTCTTTGCAATACTTACAACAAGACGAAGGTTAGCTTCAGCAAGTCTTTGTTTTGCCTTCTTGTCATCTTCAACAATACGGATAGCAAGTTCGATTTCTTCTTCTGATGTAAGAAGTGGCACACGGCCGATTTCCTTAAGATAAACTCTTACAGGGTCGTCCATAACGATAGTTTTTGAATCGCCTTCACCACCATCGTCACTCTTTGCCATATCTGTTTCATCAGTGATTGCATCGTGAGCCATATCACCAAGGTCGTCGATGAGTTCGATATTATTGGTTTCGATAAGTTCATAAAGCTTATCAAGTTCGTCAATTTCAATATCAAGTTCAAGAATCGCACTGTCGATTTCCTGTGTTGTAAGTTTACCTACTGCTTTACCCTTTTCAACCAAGGCTTTTAAAGCCGTTTTCTTATCAATAGTTTCCATTGTTTTCTCCTTCACCTTTAAAAAAGTTATTTAAAAAATTTTAAGAAGTCCTCATCACTGATGTTTTCCACATCTACATCTTTAAGGTATTTCTTATTTTTTTCATCTAAAATTACATTTATGCAATCTGCACACTCTGCCATTGTGTTTTTGAGTGTATGTGAGATTGTCTGAATTTTCGCAACCGCACTGATTTCGTCTTCTGTAAGTTCACCATACAAAAATGATATTTCTGCTGATTTTCCCTGACCGAGTCTGTCTGTAACGGTTTTATAAATTCTTTTATTAAAATCCGTTACAAAGTCATCAGAAGAGATTTTTTCATCAACACTTTTGAGAAATTCAGGATTTGCCATAACAAGTGCTATGAGCATTTCTTCGGCCTTTGATGCTCTATAAAATGCTTTTCGCTGGGAATTAAGCTTGTCCAAAATATCTTCTTTTCGTTGAATTTCAGTAAACTCTTTCTTCTGTTGAACAATCGTGTTCTTCTTCGCCTGTCGTTTTGCCTCAGAAATGATAACTTCCTTTGCAACGGATAATTCGTTAGCAATTCGTGAAGCATAAATTTCAAGTTCAATAGCACCGACAGTTGAAAGGACTTTAATTGCCGCCTGAAGGTACTGACGTTTACCGTCATCACTTGCTATGTCATATTTGCTATGCTCTCGCAAAAGTGCAAATTCAACTTCATTTGCTGCCCCTGTAATTATGGCTTTCATTTTTTCAACACCATAATTTTTGATTATCTCATCTGGGTCCTTACCACCACTCAAACGAAGAATTTTAATCTTCGCAGTAGTATTTTTGAAAATTCCTAGTGCTCTTGCTGCCGCCTTCTGTCCTGCCTCGTCTGCATCATAAGAAATTAAAATTTCGGACGCATATCGTGAAAGCAGATGTGCTTGTTCACTTGTAAGGGCTGTACCGAGTCCTGCAACAGCATTTGTAAATCCTGCCTGATGAAGTGCTATAACATCCATATAGCCTTCACAAAGAATCAAACTGTCCTTACCGCTTTTCTTGGCAAGATTAAGAGCAAATACCCCCATACTCTTTTTATAAACCAGAGTATCCGATGTATTGAGATATTTGGGTTTCGAGTCATCCATAACTCGTCCACCAAATGCAATTACATTCCCTTTAACATCAATTATAGGAAACATAACTCGATTTCTGAAATTGTCATAAATGTTATTAGGATTTTTCTGTGAACGCCTTGCAAGATTTGCATAAACGAGTTCATCTTTGGTATATCCCATATTCATAAGGTAATTTGTAAGGGCATTGAATGAATCCGGTGCAAAACCTAATCCAAATTTACGGATTGTATCATCCGTTAGTCCTCTATCCTTAAAATACCTATAACCGATTGTGCCATCATTTGTTTTTAGACAATTATGAAAAAATCTTGCAGCTTCACGATTAGCCTCCAACATACGAAGTCGTCGTTTATTCATTGTACTGTCGTAATTATTCTCGTCTGGCATATCAATACCCACACGGTCGGCTAAAAATCGAACAGCATCAATATAATCAAGATTTTCAATATTCTTAATAAATGTTATTACATCTCCACCATTACCACAACCGAAACAATAATAAGACTGTGTATCTGGATAAACTGTAAATGATGCAGTTTTCTCACCATGGAATGGACAAAGTCCTTTGCTGATTCGTCCTGCCCTTTTCAAGTTGACATATGAGGAAATTGTAGTTTCAATATCGGCACGATTACGGAGTTCTTGTAAAAAATCATCAGATAACGCCAATATTACCCCTCCTCAAGTCCAACATCAACCCAAGAATCAGGGATGAATATTTTTTTATAAACTGCAAGAAGGTATCTATCACTCATACCTGCGATATAGTCGCAAACTGCTCTTTCTACACCTTCATCATCAATTATGTAATGATATGCCTTTGGAATTCTGTCTGGATTTTTAAGGAAATAATCATATAATCGAAGGATTATTTCAATTGCCTTTGTTTCCTCACCCTTACAAACCGGATTTGTATAAACCTTATCAAACATAAATGAATGCAATTCAAGGAAAGGTTCATTAACATCAGGTGAGAAAATAATATCATCCACACTATTCTCAACAACATTTAATACCATCGTATTGATTCTTGCAGATTTTTTAAATCCAAGTGCTTTACGGATTTCAAGAGGAATATCTTCCTCACACATAACTCCTGCACGGACTGCGTCATCAATATCGTGGTTTATATATGCAATTTTATCGGCAAGTTTAACTATTCTACCTTCAAGAGTGTCGGCTTCTTTACCACGAGTGTGACAAGCAATACCATCACGCACCTCGTAAGTAAGATTAAGTCCCTTACCATTTTTTTCAAGTTTTTCTACCACTCTCAAGCTCTGGTCATAATGACGGAAACCACCTGGGAAAACAGAATTGAGGGCTCTCTCACCTGCATGACCAAATGGAGTATGACCCAAATCGTGACCAAGAGCCACTGCCTCAGTCAAATCACCATTAAGAGACAGTCCGTTTGCAATTGTTCTTGCAATCTGTGAAACCTCAAGAGTATGAGTAAGTCGTGTTCTGTAATGGTCACCCTCTGGTGACAAGAATACCTGAGTTTTATGTTTTAATCTACGGAAAGAGTTTGAATGAATAATTCTATCTCTGTCACGCTGAAAATCAGTTCTCAAGGAGCATTTTTCTTCTTCTGTTACTCTGCCTTTAGAATTTATACTAAGACAAGCTTTATCTGACAACAATAATTTCTCATTATTCTCAATTTTTTCTCTTACAGTCATTAAAATGCCTCCTTCTAGGGTCAAAAATTACCCTTCTAATTATATATACGCAAGAAAAGTCAAAAACCCTTTATTTTTTTCAAAAAAATTTTAAAATTCGCAGAAATTTTCAGAAATAACCGTCGAAAAGACCTTTCCATAGCTTAATTCAGTAAGTTTTGCATTGATATTATCTTTATTTTCACTTTTTATTCTGAAAATCACTTTTACATTATCAGTAAATTCTGTGTCAAGAATTACTGTTTCTTCTCGTGAAAGAAAATCAGTTAGTTTGCCATAAAAGGTATAATCACACTCAACAGCCATATCAAGACAATGTGCCATTGTGATAATTTTTGCACTATCTACACCAATTTTTGCACTATGAGAATATGCACGGACAAGTCCACCGCCACCAAGCAAAATTCCGCCAAAATATCGTGTTACAACAACACAGACATCAACAAGATTTTCCTTTTCAAGAACATCAAGACAAGGCACACCTGCAGTCCCCTGTGGCTCACCATCGTCAGAATAACGCTTTATTCCACCTTCACGAAGAATATAAGCAGATACATTATGAGTAGCGTCCCAATGCTTTGCTTTTATTTCTGCGATAAAAGCATTTGCCTCTTCAACGGACACAACTGGTTTAGCGTAGCCGATAAATCTGGAACGCTTCACGATATATTCATCACTATTAAGTTCTTTGACTGTACGATATTCTTTTGGCATTTTAAAGCCTCCTCTGTTATGACGGAACAGTAGCCGATGAGAATTGTGACTAAGATTTATGAGGTGGTTACACAATAAAAACAAAAGGTGGCACAAATATTTGTACCACCGTAATGTCGTCTAAAATTATTTAGAGAGATTGTAACGTTTGTTAAATCTGTCAACACGTCCGCCTGTATCAACAAGCTTCTGCTTACCTGTGAAGAATGGGTGGCAATTTGAGCAGATATCAACCTTTAAATCATCTTTAGTTGAACGAGTTTCAAATGTTGCACCGCAAGCGCATTTAACTGTTACAGTTTTGTACTCAGGATGGATTCCCTGTTTCATGACAATTGTCACCTCTTTCAAGTACTTATTTCATAGCCTAATAAGTTTATCACAACACACTTTAAAAATCAAGAGTTTTTTTAAAGTTTTATAGAAATTTCTTTTGAAAGATGGAAGGAATAAAGAGTTACCGTCACATTTTGCAATCCAAAGCATTCCTCGGCAGCCTTTTTATAGATAGTCATCTGTCCTTTATATCTTTCGCAAAGCTCTTCTATTGTTTCAACACGGTCAGTTTTATAGTCCACAATTTCACCATTCTGACCATTGATAACAAGTCCGTCAATAACACCTTGAACAATAACTTTTTCATCACTTACATTTTCAGGTAATGAATCATTAACCATTGAAACTGGAATTGACATTGAGAATTCCTGCTCACGGATGTATTTCTCTGCACTAGAAATTCTGTTATAAAGGTCGCTTGATAAAAATTTTTGGATGGAAGAAATATTTAAAGCATCTGCTTCCTTTTGGGTGAAAATATTATTTTCAACTGCTTTTTCTATCTCCCCTGCTAAATCAGTTTTAATACGTACAAGGTCACAGATTTCCATAAATCGGTGTGTTAAAGTACCTCGTTGTGCAGGAGTTAACTCACCTGAGCCTGAAAATGCAGGATTTTCAGTTGCCAAATATTTGAGATTTTCTGCTTTATCCATTGACGATGCAGCATATTTGATTGGAACAGATGAAACATCAGCAAATGGATATTTGAAAGAAAGTCTTTCACTAATCTCATTTAACATTTCTTCGTCGAAGTCGTATTCGATTTTTTCTTCTACTGCACAATAAATTTCATCAGGATATTCTACAATCTCAAATTCGATTGGCGGACTATCAGGATTTTTGCAACAATTAAGCATTAACCCAGATTTCATAGACGGATGATACATCATAGATAGTAAAATCCAATTCATAAAACTACCACACATTGAAAGTGGAATTGCAGGGTCTGTGAAATTAACATAACATTTCTGATAAAGGTCAGTAATTTTCTTTTCACAGTTATTCATTGACCCTACAAGATATAATTTTTCTTCGGCACGAGTCATAGCAACATACAAAACTCTAATTAACTCTGCAAATTCTTCCGTTGAATCAAAAAGTTTAATTGAGTTAAATGGTAATGTTGTAAAGTCCTTATGTAATTCAGGAATATACCTTGATGTACCCACACCCAAATTTCTATTGATTTTAACTTTGTTATACTCATTAGCATTCAAGGATGATGAGCAATTTGCAACAAAAACAACAGGAAATTCAAGACCTTTACTCTTATGAATTGACATAATTCTTACAACATCATCATTTTCGGAAATCTCATTTGCACCCTCTAAATCCTTATTATTCTTACGGATTTTATCAAGGAAACGAAGAAAACCTGAAAGTCCTGAGCCACCTGATGCTTCATAGCCTTCGGCATAGTTGATTAGCAATTCAATATTGAGAACTCTTTTTTCACCATTATCCATTGCACCCACAATACTGTCATAGGATGTTATTTCAAGAATTCGACGGATAAGACTACCTATATCCATTGTGACTGACAAAGTACGGAGTACAGATAACAAATCAAAGAAATCTTTAACCTTATTATCCTTGTCATACTGTTCCTTTAATGCAGAATAAAAACTGCCTTTTCTCTGGTCACAACGATATTTTGCCAAATCATCTTCTGTAAATGGGAACAATGGAGAAAGCATTACGGAAACAAGTGGCACATCCTGTACAGGATTATCGATTATTTTGAGCATTGAAAGAAGTGTTACGATTTCACGACTTTCAAAAAATCCACCTTGTTTATTGAAATGGGCAGGAATTCCCATTTCAGTAAGTTCACGAGCAATTACAGGTGCTTTATCCTTAACTGCTCTCATAAGAATACAGATGTCACTATATCTTATTGGTCGTTCATTTCCATTTTTACCTACAAGAGTACCTGATGACACAAGTTTCTTTATTTCATTTCCTATATGACGAGCTTCTGCAACTAAATCCGAGCCCTTTACTTTATCAGTTTCCACAACATGGACAAACACATCTGCCTTATCGCTTGGCTCATAGGATGCACCAAAATGAAGACTTTCACCATTTTTATAGTCAATGCCACAAGTACTTCTTGTCATAAGAAAATCGAAGAAGAAATTAATGCCTTCAACAACACCTTTTCGGCTTCGGAAATTTCGGTCAAGGCTTATTGTTGCAGGATAGTTATCACCTTTAAAAGGCTCAAATCCATCTTTGTAACCCATAAAAATCTCTGGCATAGCCTGACGGAAACGGTAGATACTCTGCTTAACATCACCAACCATAAACTTATTCTCATTGTTATTGGAAATAACCGAGAATAATGTATCCTGTGCCTCGTTTGTATCCTGAAACTCGTCGATTAAAATTTCTGCAAAATTATCGGACAACTCCTTTGCCAATGCTGTTTTTTCGTATGTACCATCATTGAATTCGACCAAAATTTTCAACGCAAAATGAAGAATATCGGAAAAATAATATGAGTTATTTTCCTTTTTTCTTTCATTGAGCAACTCTATGAATTTAATCACAGAATCTTTAAGAATTGCCATAATGGGACGAAGATATTCTATATCTTCTGTATATTCTTTTTCGTTGCAAACTAAAATTGAATCTGCAAGTGTCAAATATTTCTTAATTGAGTCACGACGACCTTTTAATTCTTCATAGTAGCAGTCCTTCTCCTCTTTTGGCACTCTTGGGAATGTACCAAATTTCAAAAGGGATGTCATACCTTTTATGTCGTCCCATTTTTCAGGATGATTATAAATAGTTTCAAGAATCAAATCAACCGACCCGATAATCGGTGTTAAATCGTTTGTAACTGCACCTAAAAGATTACTGTTCTGGGGAGCATCATCTATAATATCATTTGCCTTGATTTTAATGAATTCAAGAATCTCTGCAAGGCGTTTTAAGCTGAATTTACCCCACTTTGTTTCACTTATAGATAAGTTATCAAAATAGTCCGAAAAAGCACTCTCAATCCAATTTAAAGGATTCTGTGACGCCATAGCAAAGTCATAGAGTGCAAAGATTGAATTTATAAGATTCTCATCATTTCTGCCGTTTGTGAAAAGGTCAAGAAAATCCTTTGTTTCACTTTCGGGAAGATTATAAATCCCCTCTAAAACCTCACTTACAGTTTCTCGTTTTAAAATATCGTGTTCAATATCCGACATCATTGTAAAGTCAGGTGAAATGTCTGCTTTTTCAAAATTTTCCTTAACAAGTTTACTGCAAAAACTATCCATTGTGGAAATCTGTGCATTTGGCAAATACATTTTTTGTCGCTTGAGATAAGCGTTTGTAGGCTCATCTGCTATCATCTCGGAAAGTCGCTTTGAAATTCGTTCTTTCATTTCAGATGCAGCTGCTTTTGTAAATGTTACAACAAGCATTTTTTCAATATCAACGGGATTTTGAGAATCGGTTATTCTTTCGATTACTCTTTCAACCAAGACGGCAGTTTTACCCGACCCTGCAGCAGCAGAAACAAGAACTGTTCCGTTTCTTGATTCAATTGCCTGTTTTTGCGAATCAGTCCAAATTCTCGCCATCTCTGTCACTCCTTAATATAGAAATTGCATCATCAAACGATGGGACATCCAATTCCTTTACAGGGTCGGATTCCTCACGCTTACAAATATCCTTATATTTACACCAAGTACAACCACCATCAACAGGAAATGCAGAAATATAGCCACTCTGCAATTCGTTTGCCATATTTTTAATGGAATCGTTAACTCGGTCTTTAAGCGCACTCAAAGAATCCAAGGAAATAACATTTCCTTTTAATGCGCCATTTTTATCAAGAGAAACTGGTAGGAAAAGTCCCTCGCAACTATTTTCCATAGCAGTTACTACATCAATATTGTTAAGCACCATACCATGCATTCTGAGTTCCTGCATAGATGCTATTTTTGACTTAGATTCGTCAGAGTCCCTTGTAATTTTATCAGATTTTACTCTTGGATTTTTGGCTTGGAAATAAAGAATTCCTGCAGGGGTTACATTCTTGTAATACTCTCCACCATTTTGCCAGATTGCAAAAAGGTAAATGAGCATCTGCATATTAAGTCCTGAGAAAACCTCACCCAACTTAAACTCTTTGCCACCTGTTTTATAGTCAATGACTCTTACAAAGGTATTATCCTCTGTTTCGTATGTATCAACTCGGTCAACGCTACCCACAATTCTTACAAATCCACCATTCGGGAGATTTATTTCATAAGGTGGAATCTGACCATCAACATTGATTTTAAGTTCAAAATCTGCAGGTGTGAATTTACATTGTGAAAACTCTGCTATAAGTTGTTTCACAACCTTATACGAAGTTTCTTTAAGCAGAGAAACTGTTCGCATAAATGACTGTGCTTTATTTTCATAGCCACCCATATTTTCTGTGATGTAAGTATCTATGATTTTATTGATTTCTATTCTTATGTCTTTATCATTAAATTTGCCTAACTCACTCTTTGGATTCTCGGACAAGAAAACTTCCAAGACATGGTGAATAAGTGTACCTGAAAGTGCAGCATCCACCTCTGCTTCTTTTCGTGGTATTGCTTTAAGTCCGTATTCGCAGAAATAACTGAATGGGCATTTATAGAACTTTTCAACTCTTGAAGCAGAGATATACATATTTTTACCGAAAAATTCAGTTGCAAGGTTACTATCGGTAATATAAAAATCTTTCTTATCTGCTTTTTGAAGCTTCGAAAGTTCATTTTTTCCATCATTTTCATTGAAATACTGCTTCAAAGTTTCACCCAACACTGAGCCTTTGACATTCTCCCCTGCCATCACTGAAAAAGCAGAATTTCGGCTTTCAACCCTATCAATTTTAGCATTTTCAGTTCTCACATTACATTTTGGGAACATCTTAATAACATCACTCACCAATTCAGACGGTGTGAGTGATGATGAGTCACTACCAAGTGCAGGATAAGTAAAATAAAGTTTATCCGTTGCGAGAGTTGCAGCATGGTAAGCAATAAAATTCTCGCTTACAGAGTTATATTCAAGGTTACTGATTATTGGTAACCCATTCTTAATAAGTTCACATCTTTCAATGTCGTTGAAAAGTACGCCTGATGAGCTTTCTCCTGGGAAAACACCAGTATTAACACCCATGAGAAAAACTACTTTTGGTGCAGAAGCTCGAATTCTGTCGGCAGAGCCTACAATCACCTCATCAATACCATTAGGAATTACGCCAATGTTTTTTGATGCAACGAGAATTGTAAATAATTCGGAATAACGCTCAATTGATATACTTGAATTACCAAGAGCAAAATAAAGTCCATCAAGAATCTCTGTGAGAAGTTTCCATATTCTGCCTTGTTCAAGTGCTAAATCAATCTCATCATTTTCATTGAGAAATTCTGTGAATTTTTTAAGATTCTCGTCAATTTTAGCATTACGTAAGAAGGCAAAAAGTTCTCTTGAAACTGTTTCACCATCGGAATTTTTTATTTTATTTTTCAAGGAAAGAATTGGTCCTACAACTCTTTCACGAAGACCATTTATTTCATCAAGGTTTTTCTGCGAAATCTCGTCAAAGTCCTCACCAAAGCCTTTTGGATTTTCTGTCCATGGATTAACCCACATTGAAGGACGGATTTTCCACATAAGGCAATAGTCTTCTAACAGAGCAATTTCCTCAACTGTAAAGCCGTAAAGTTGAGTTTTTAAAAATCTCAAAACTGTTTCAGTTTCAAAACCTTTTACAAGAATATCAAGAAAGCATTTCACAAACACAACAAGTGGTTGAGTGTCAATGGGTTGACGATTGTCGTGAAAACATTCAATGTCGTATTTTCTAAAAGCAGATGCTAAATCTTTTCTGTAATCTTCTTCATTTCTTACAATTACAGCAATATCTCTATATCGAAGATTTTCTTTTCTGATAAGCTTCTTAATTTCGGAAGCCACAATCTGACACTCTTCAGTTTTTGTTCTGCAAGGAATTATCGTAATTCCTTTTGCATCCTCGTCATATGTATTGTTATTTGATGAGAAAATATTTTCTTCAAGGAAATTGAGTTCGTCTTTTTTGAACTCTTTTTTGGAATATAAAACATTTTCAGGTGCAATTTTTACACTTATTTTATTTGCTATGCTTTTAAGCTTTTTAATCTCAACATTAGCATTATAGAAAAGTTCATATCTGCTGTTATTTTTTGATGTGTCGCAACAGAAAGTAACAAAAACATCGTCTGCCTGACGCAAAATTTGTTCAATAATCTTGTATTCCTGCCCTGAAAAGCCTGAAAAAGCATCCAAAAATACTGTTTTACCCTTGAAATAATCAACTTCCCACAAAAGCTCATAAAGTTTGTCAAGATGAGTGTTGCTATCGGTAAAACTCTGTGACAAAAGTGCATCATAGCAAGTAAAAATCAATGAAAGTTCAGAAAGTTTACTAGAAAAAGATGCCTTCTTTACCTTGCTTGAAAATTCCTCAAGATTTTCATTTGCAACTCCACATTTTTTCATTTCTTTATGAAAACTTAAAATCTCTTGGAGGAGTTGGGGAAACCTTTTATAACGGTTAAAAACTGTGAGTTTGTCTTCAAGAGTTTCAATGGCACGGCTCATAAGCACAGCACGTACACCATCGTCGGCAATCTTTTTATCGATTTTTCCATATTGGGACAAGAGCCTTTCAGCAATTCTTGAAAAGCTCAAAATTTCAACATTATTTATTTTTTCATTACCTAAAAGCTGTAACATTCCCTTTTCAGTTTCAAATGAAAACTGTTCAGGAACAATTATTATGGCTTTATTTGACTGCACTTTTGCAATTTCACAAGCTTTAGAACGGATTAGTCGGGTTTTGCCGCTACCTGTTCGTCCTGTAATAATGTTGAGCATAGTTTTTGCCCCTTTTACTTTAATTTAAATAATTTTGCACCGTGAGAATTTACAGTACAAGTGATTTTATCTTTGATTTCGCAAACATCTTCTTTTGCCCACAAATCACGGAGAGTGTATTCCCCTGCCAAATCGTAATCAGTCAAATCAACTGTAATTTCTTTTTCGTTTTCGGACACATTGAATATTGCAATCAAAGGTTTTTCATCAGAAGAAACTGCTGACCAAATTACTATATCTTCATCACGATAAATCTGTTTTCCGTCGTGAGAATGCTGATTGACATCAAGGACTTCCTTATTTGTCATAAGAGAAAGTGTCCATTCGTCGTTGTTTCTCATTTCGCCACCAAACATAAGTGGTGAACGGAAAATTGACCAAAGAGTCATGAGAGTAATCTGCTCGTCTTTTGTAAACTGTGTGTATCTATCCTGTGGGCCATGGCAAGAACCGTTTCGTGATATATTACCAAGTGGTAACATATCACAATCAGGCCAACAACCCTCACTCACGTATGGAGCCCATTTTTCACATTTTTCAAACATCTCGTAGAGTTTACCCCACCAGTCCCAGAAGTCGCCTGTAAGTCGCCACATATTGGCATTTTCGCAAAGGTGGTCTGCAACGGACAATTCAGCAGGTCCGGGAGAAAGACTTAAAACAATATCTCTGCCTGTTTTGTCAATAGCTTTTCTAATCATTTCAACTTCTTCTCGTGCAGAGTATGGATTGTCCCATTTTCTGAATTCTGTAACGCAAATGTCATCCACTTTAACAAAGTCAATTCCCCATTCTGCATACATTTGGAAGATACTGTCATAATAAGCCTGTGCACCCTCGCAAGTGTACATACCATACATATCTGTATTCCATGGGCAAACAGAGAAATGATGAACAACCTGACGAGCAGTTTTATCAGTACCTAAAATTGGTGTATTCTGATGAACTGCCTGACGAGGAATACCACGCATAATATGAATACCAAATTTAAGTCCCATATCGTGAATTTTGTCGGCAATAGCCTTAAAACCAACACCATTTGCAGATGATGGGAAACGGTTAACAGCCGGAATGAGACGAGAATATTCGTCCATACAAAGCTCTGTAAAGTTGTTATAATCGTTATTTTTTGCCTTTGGCTCATACCATTGAATATCGCATACAACATACTGCCAACCATAATCTTTAAGGTGCTTTGCCATATATTCTGCATTACCCATAAGTTGTTCTTCGTTTACGGCTGCACCATAACAGTCCCAACTGTTCCAACCCATGGGAGGAGTTTTTGCAAATCTATTTTTATTCATCGGAACACCTCAATCTAAAATTACACTCTTTTTCTTACCGTTTTTGTTTTTTGGATACTCACGGATTCTTGTAATATATTCACAATTGACAAGGTCACATTGTCCATTTTTGTTTTCAACCTCAAGCCAACCTTCATTACAGGATTTTATTGTACCTGTAATCTGTGAAGAAGATGTACAAGTGTAAATCAAACACTCTTTGCCAATATATTTTTCGATAAGCGCTGTCATTTCTTTCTGTCCCCTTTTTTTACGAAGATGTTTACGACTTACAACAAGAATTTCATTATGTTGTTGCCACAATATGATAATAAAAACGACAAAAAACACTATCCATGTAGAATTCATAAAACCACCTCCATATTTGTTCAATATATTTTATCATTTTATATAATTTTTGTAAACCTTTGACTGGGTAAAATAACGGACTCATATAAAAGGATTTTTTAAATAAATATTTTAAATTAAGCATAAAAAGTTCTTGACAAAGAGTATTCATTGTGCTAAAATAGTCAAGCATTTGAAATGCGGGTGTAGTTCAATGGTAGAATCCCAGCCTTCCAAGCTGGTCGTGTGGGTTCGATTCCCATCACCCGCTCCAGCGCTGATAGCTCAGTTGGATAGAGCATCTGCCTTCTAAGCAGAGGGTCGGGGGTTCGAATCCCTTTCAGCGTGCCAGTCAGCGTATAAAGTGAATAAGTTAATTAGCCTTTGTGCGCTGATTTATATGGTGGGTATAGCTTAGTTGGTTAAAGCGCCAGTTTGTGGCACTGGAGACCATCGGTTCGAATCCGATTATCCACCCCACTAATTCAAAACTCCGTCAAAGATTTGGCGGAGTTTTGAGTATAAAACACAACTTAATATTGGGGTGTCGTCAAGCGGTAAGACACAGCACTTTGACTGCTGCATTCGTAGGTTCGAATCCTGCCACCCCAGCCAAAATAACAGTTCTGACCTTTAGGTTGGGACTGTTATTTTAATTTGATAGTAAAGGATTCGAACCTGAGAAGGTTTTGGCGTTAAGAAAACGATATAGTATATCGTTTTTAGCCAAAGGGCGTGAGGCATTTATGCCGAGCGTATAGTATGCAAGGCTTAAGCCGAAGCAGACGGTCGAATCCTGCCACCCCAGCCAAAAAGAGAAAAGTCGCACGATTGTGTGACTTTTTCTTTTTGTATTATTCACTATTCATTATTCACTCTTCACTATTCATTTAATTATGCGACTTTTTCCAATGAAAAATGAATAATGAAGTCACTTCGTTGATGAATAATTAATAATTTTTTCACCCCAACATTACATCTAATAGCATCATAACTGCAAAGCCGAGGATGATGCCCATCGTTGCAAAATATGGATGGACATCTTTATTCTTTTGACATTCTGGGATTAGTTCATGTACAACTACTAATATCATAGCCCCTGCTGCGAAAGACAGTGCATAAGGTAAAATTGTTTCCACATGTACCACTAATAATGCACCTATTATACCTGCAATTGGTTCTACCATTCCTGACGCTTGACCAAAAAAGAAACTCTTTCTTCTTGAATATCCTTCTCGTCTTAATGGAATGGAAACAGCAGCACCCTCGGGAAAATTCTGTAATCCTATACCCACGGCAACGGAGATTGCCCCCATTAAAGTTTCTGTTGTATATCCTTCCTGTAATGCACCAAATGCGACACCTACTGCCAAACCCTCGGGTATGTTGTGAAGAGTAATTGAGAGAATCAGCATTATAATACGATTAAAGCTTTCATTATCCTTTTCGCCTGTGTTGTTTACTTTTCTTCTTGCAAACGAAATTATTTTATCGGATAACCAGATAAATATAGCTCCTAATAAAAAACCTATAGTTGCTACAAAATAGGCAGGCATTTTTGATGTTTCTTCTGCTCTTTCAATTGCCGGTTGAAGCAGTGACCAGAAACTTGCGGCAATCATTACGCCTGAAGCAAAACCAAGCATAGAATTTAATACTTTTTGATTAATTGATGTAAAAAAGACCACATTAGCAGCACCCAATGCAGTTACAAACCATGTACCGAGTGTCGCTATCAGCGCCATTATGACAAATGTATCCATACAGCACCTCCTGTATTCATTATATTCGTTGAGAATAAAGGGGTGCAAAAATTAAGGACAGTAGATTTCGCTACTGTCCTTTTTGTTTATTCGAAATTTACCTGAATATCATTATCAGTTGATGTAACAAAGATTTTGTTGATTACTGTGCCGAGGTTATCAATCATTAGTGTTGAAACTTTGTCCTCAATATTTCTTCTGATAACATTTCTCAAGTCACGAGCACCACGAACATTACCGTCCATCTTTGAAACGATTGCAGACGGTGTATTTTCGTCATAGATAAACTCAATTCCCTTATCTTTGAGAACTGTTTTCATCTCGTTAATCATCAGAACTGCAATTCTCTTATAATCTTCTTCGTTAAGTGGATTGAATACAACGATTTCATCAACACGACCGATAAATTCAGGACGCAAGAACTCATTAAGTGCTTTAAGAACTTTTTCTTTTGAAATGTCCTTTGCACTCTTACCGAAGCCTAATGATGTTTCTGCTTTTTGACTACCTGCATTTGATGTCATAATAATTACTGTGTTTGCAAAGCTTACTGTTCTGCCATGAGCATCATTTGTTTTGCCTTCATCAAGAATCTGAAGAAGAATATTCATAACATCAGGATGTGCTTTTTCAATTTCGTCAAAGAGAATAATTGAATATGGCTTTCTTCTTACTTTTTCTGTAAGTTGACCTGCCTCGTCATATCCCACATATCCTGGAGGTGAGCCGATAAGACGAGAAACAGAATGTTTCTCCATAAACTCACTCATATCAAGACGGATAAGTGTTTCAGGAGTATCAAAAAGTTCCATTGAAAGTTGTTTTACAAGTTCAGTTTTACCAACACCAGTAGGACCTACAAAAATAAATGATGCAGGACGTTTTTGAAGTGTCAACTGAATTCTGCTACGCTTAATAGCATTTGCAACAAGAGTTACAGCCTCATCCTGACCGATTACTTTTTCCATAAGTCTGTTTTCAAGACCTTTAAGACGATTTACATCCCCTTCTACAACCTTAGTTGCAGGAATTCCTGTCCAAAGGTTAATAACTTTTGCAAGGTCATCTTCTGTAACATTGTTATCCTTTGCTTTTTCCTGTAATTCAGATGCTTTACCCTCGCAAACAGCAAGTTCACCCTTTGTTTTATAAAGTTCTTCATAGATAGGGTTTAAATCTTCATCCTTTTCAGGATTTGCAATCTTTTCTTCCAACTCTTCAAGTTCTTTTTTGAGAGTTTCTATTTTCTTTTCATTTATTTCGTTTTCACTGATTGCCTTATTACGAAGATTTGCACAAGTACAAGCCTCATCAAGAAGGTCGATTGCTTTATCAGGTAAAAATCTGTCTGTAATATATCTTTCAGAAAGAGTTACTGCTTTATAAACTAAATTATCACTGATTT
>CALEIS010000005.1 GCA_937877675.1 uncultured Clostridia bacterium
CTAAAACAAGTGAGAAATATGACATAACAAGTGTGATTACAACTGTTGAAAATCCACTTATTACACCTTCTGGAATGGTCTTAACAATGGAAGTTTTTGCAATTGCATTTGTAAGCATTTCTGCAAATGACTGTGCAGCAGTAGCAGATGTTAAAAATCCTGCCAAAGTAACACCAATCTGAATTGTTGATAAAAATGAGCTTGTGTTTTCAGTAAGTTTTTTGATTTGCTTTGCTTTTTTGTTACCCTCACTCGCCATCTTATCAATTTTATTGTCGTTAAGAGTAACAATTGCCATTTCTGACATTGAAAAAAATGCATTGATGAAAATCAATACGAAAAGAGTTAATATTTTAATAATAATACTCCCAGGGTCCGTGCCCATGTGACAAAACCATCCTTATAGATAATATAGAGATATTTATAGAATATCAGTATGTATTTTATACCAAAATATGCATTCCGTCAAGTGTGGTACAAAACAGTTCTTTATTAGATTTTTCCTATTCATCCAAAATGCGATGAAAATGGCTAATTTTTTTGTGTTTATAACACATTTTTTAAGTGCAAATCTATTTACTTTTTAGGTCAAAAGTGTTATCATTTATGATGTATGAATGGGCATATATCAAATGTATTATGCTTTTATACTTATTTAATATTTAATTCCATTAAGGAGGAAATACAAAATGGCAGAAAACAAGACACCCATAGTTCGTCAAAAGAAAACTATGGACGGTAATACTGCTGCTGCTCACGTATCTTATGCGTTCACAGAAGTAGCTGGTATTTACCCAATCACTCCATCTTCACCTATGGCTGACTACGTTGACCAGTGGTCTGCACAGGGAAGAAAGAACATCTTCGGCACACAGGTTAAAGTTGCTGAAATGCAGTCAGAAGCAGGTGCAGCAGGTACTGTTCACGGTTCTCTTGCAGCAGGTGCTCTCACAACAACTTATACAGCTTCACAGGGTCTTCTTCTTATGATTCCTAACATGTATAAAATTGCTGGTGAGCTTCTTCCTTCAGTTTTCCATGTATCAGCTCGTTGCGTAGCTTCACACGCTCTTAACATCTTCGGTGACCATTCAGACGTTTATGCTTGTCGTCAGACAGGTTTCGCAATGCTCGCTGAAACAAATACACAGGAAGTTATGGACCTCGGTGCTGTTGCTCACCTTGCAACAATCGAAAGCCGTGTTCCATTCCTTAACTTCTTCGACGGTTTCCGTACATCTCACGAAATCCAGAAAATCGATATCTGGGATTATGAAGACCTCAAAGAAATGTGCAACATGGATGCTGTTAAGGCATTCAGAAAACATGCTCTTAACCCAGAACGTCCAGCTACTCGTGGTTCACACGAAAACGGCGACATCTTCTTCCAGCATAGAGAAGCTTGTAACTCATATTACAATGATGCTCCTGCTATCGTTGAGAAGTATATGGACAAGGTTAACGCAAAACTCGGTACAAACTACAAACTCTTCAACTACTACGGTGCTCCTGATGCAGAACGTGTAATCGTTGCTATGGGTTCAATCTGTGACGTTGCTGAAGAAGTTATTGATTACCTTACAGCTAAGGGTGAAAAAGTTGGTCTTGTTAAGGTTCGTCTTTACAGACCATTCTCAGCTAAAGCATTCGTTGAAGCTATCCCAGAAACAGCTAAGAAGATTGCAGTTCTTGACAGAACAAAGGAACCAGGCTCAATCGGTGAACCTCTCTTCCTTGATGTAATCGCAGCTCTTAACGAAATGGGCAGAACAGCAAAAGTTTGCGGCGGTCGTTACGGTCTTGGTTCAAAAGACACACCTCCATCAAGCATCTTTGCAGTTTATGAACACCTTAATGCTGAAACACCAGCTCGTCAGTTTACACTTGGTATCCACGACGACGTTACTCACCTTTCACTTGAAGAAAAACCAGCTCCAAACACAGCTGCAGAAGGCACAATCGAATGCAAGTTCTGGGGTCTTGGCGGTGACGGTACTGTTGGTGCTAACAAAGACTCTATCAAGATTATCGGTGACCACACAG
>CALEIS010000006.1 GCA_937877675.1 uncultured Clostridia bacterium
TAATTTTAGTGGAATTCTGCTCCACTTTGCATTAATTATACAATAAAAGTTACAGAATTGCAATAATTTTTTCAAATCTTTTAACAAAATTTTTCACCAAATTTTGGCAGAATTGCACAAACGCAAAATTAGGCTAAAAAGGGCAAAAAAATACCCCATTTCCGAAGAAATGAGGTAAATTTATGTTTTTTCAGTTTATTTTACAAAGGTTTTTTTATAATTTTCGATGGCATCTTCCACAATTTCCACCGCTGCAAGAACACCCTGTGCCTCGTTAATAGCGGTATCCTTATTTTCAAGCATTTTATATACTTTGAAGAAGTGTGTCATCTCGTCAAAAACGTGTTTTGGAAGCTGACTGATGTCTTTATATTCATTATATGTTGGGTCACCAAATGGAATTGCAATAATCTTATCATCAGCATGTCCACCATCCATCATTGAAATAACACCGATTGGATAGCAACGGACAAGTGCCAATGGCTCAATCTTTTCTGAACAGAGAACAAGCACATCCAATGGGTCATTATCATCTGCATAAGTTCTTGGAATAAATCCATAGTTTGCAGGATAGTGGGTTGATGTGTGAAGAACACGGTCAAGCTTTAAAAGACCTGTTTCCTTATCAAGCTCGTATTTCATTTTACTACCCTTGGAAATCTCAATTACAGCTTCAAAATCTTTTCTTGTAATTCTCTCAGGAGAAATATCATGCCAGATATTTGTCATTACTTTTTCGCTCCTTTATGCTCTTCAATAAGGTCTTTACGAATTCTCCATAAACTTTCGGACAAGTCCACATAATAAGTATGTGGGTTTTCAAATCGCTTAACTTCTTCCCAAAGATTATCAATCTGCTCTGAACAATAGTCTCTGATTTCGTCAACAGATGGCTCATCATAAACACATTCACCATTTACAAAAACAGGAACAAGCAATTTTCTTGCAACAAAATTTTCAACCTCTTTACGTTTCCATGTAAAGTCAGGGTCAAAAAGAGTATATGGTTTGCTTTCGTCGATTTCTTCATCCTGCATTGTCAGTACATCGGCAATAGCCTTACCTGTGTCACAGTCAAAAAGACGATAAAGCATTTTTGAATGTGGAGTTGTAATTTTACTTACATTTTCAGAAAGGTTGATTTTAGGAACAATTTCACCATCATTTTCAACAGCACAAAGCTTGTAAACACCGCTGAAAAGTGGGGATGAAGCAGAGTTGATAAGCCTTTCACCAACAACAAAGCAATCCACCTTTGCACCCTGAGAAACCATATCGTTTATAATGTATTCGTCGAGAGAGTTTGAGGCAGTAATGCTACAATCAGGATAACCTGCCTCGTCAAGCATTTTTCTTACCTTCTTTGAAAGATAAGTAATGTCACCTGAGTCAATTCTCACACTTACAGGACGTTTGCCCATAGGTGCTAAAACAGTATCAAATGCCTTAATTGCATTTGGCACACCTGAACGGATAGTGTCATAAGTATCAATAACCAATGAGCAATCGTCAGGATATTGTCTTGCATATTCACAGAATGCTTCATACTCTGATTCAAACATCTGCACCCAGCTATGAATCATAGTGTTCATTGTAGGAATTCCAAATTTTTTACCCTGAACAACACCTGATGTACCAACACAACCACCTATATATGCAGCACGAGAGCCATAAAACGCCATATCAAATCCATTTGAACGACGAGTACCGAATTCAGCAACAGTAGTACCCTTTGCAGCACGGACAAGACGGTTAGCCTTTGTTGCAACAAGGCTTTGGTGATTCATACACACAAGAAGAAGTGTTTCAATAAGTTGAGCCTGAACAATAGGTCCACGGACTTTAATTACAGGTTCATTAGGGAAAACAGGAGTACCCTCGGGAACTGACCAAATGTCGCACTCGAACTTAAAATCACGAAGATAGTCTATAAATTCGTCACAGAGCCCCAAGGTTTTTATATATTCTAAATCCTCTTCAGTAAAAGAGATATTTTTAATGAATTCAATCATTCTGGAAAGCCCTGCAAAAATCGCAAAACCACCTTTATCCGGAACTTTTCTGAAGAACAAATCAAAATGAGCAATTTCATTAGCTTTTCCACTCATAAAAAAGCCGTTAGCCATTGTGAGCTCATAAAGTTCTGTCATTAAAAAACGATTATTAACCATACTAATCACTCCTGACAATATTTTATCAAACTATTCTCTAAAAGTCCACAACAAATTATTGAACAAAAAGAATTTTTGATATATAATTAGTTTAGAATAATTTTTTGAGGAGTTAAACCTATGAATTTTAATGAATTGATTTTAAAAAGAGAAAGTTGCAGAAATTATAACGGTGAGGCAGTTAGCACAGATTTGCTCTTAAAATGTGTTGATGCAGCAAGACTTTCACCTTCTGCTTGTAATTCACAGCCATGGAAATACTATCTTATCAATGGTGGGGAAAATGCAGAGAAAATAAGAGATTGTATTCAACCAAACGGTGCTAATAAATTTGTGCAGAATTGTCCAGCATTTGCAGTTGTTACAGAAAGACCTGCAACACTCAAATCATTCGTTATTGAAAAGGTTAGAAACAGTCAGAAATGGGCTGAAAACGACATTGGTCTTTCAGTTGCTCACTACTGTTTACAGGCTGCAGAATTAGGTCTTGGCACTTGCATTATCGGTATGGTTGAAGAAGACAAAGTCCGTGAATATTTCGGTATTGAAGATAAAATCAGACTTGTTATTGCAACAGGATATTCCGCAGATGAAAGCCCAAGAAATAAGGTTAGAAAAGCACTTGAAGATGTTTGCACAGTTATTGAATAAGTGCAAAATTCAAAACGCAAAGCGCAAAATTAACGGCGAGGTCACCCTCGCCGTTTTTGTTATCTATTTGATTTAAAGTAATATTCCAACTTACTATCTGAAAAAGATTCAAAAATACTGCAAAAACACTCATCAAGGCTTTCCCAACTATCTACAATTTCATTTTTATTTTTTATACAAGCATATACTTTATTAGTTTCGGTATCTATAAATATATCGTTTTGAACATTAAAGTTATAATTGCGTGTGTATGTACCACATTTCAACCATTTTTTTGAAATTTCCTTATGTCTGCCCAAGTCTTCTATTCTAATATCATAAGGTTCTTCTTCGTCTTTTGGTCTGCCAAATGGTGGAGTCAATGGTAAGCCAAAAATAACAAACAAATTAGAAGCAAATTCAATTTTGTCAGTTTTCATTTTTACAGTATGAAGATTTGCTCCATTAGAATACTTTAAAAATTCAATGTATTCTTTGGGAAAATTATTGTTATATTGTTCTATTAAATATTCCTGTATATACTCATCACAAAGCGGTTTAAACAACATATGACGGCTTCTCGGAATTTTCCCCGGGCACAACAACAGTGTTCCGTTTTTTCTAATAGAACAGTTGCCTTTATATTCACTTTTCAAAGCATCCAATATATCAAAAAAACGCATAGTTTTCTCCTTTTCACGGGACGATGTGGGCATCGTCCCTTACATTTTGCGCTTTGCGTTTTGCATTTTGCACTTACAATCTTACTGAAATTCCGTTATCTTTTAGATAGTGTTTTAAGTCCATAATTGGGATTTCGTTGAAATGGAAAAGGGATGCGGCTAAAACTGCATCGGCTTTGCCATCATTGAAAGCGTCAAGGAAATGGGATTTTGCACCTGCACCACCTGATGCGATTACAGGCACACCTACACATTCTGAAACTGCACGGTTAAGGGCATTATCATATCCTTGTTTTTGACCGTCGCAATCCATACTTGTTAAAAGTATTTCTCCTGCTCCCCTTTTAACTGCTTCTTCTGCCCATTTAACAGCATCAATGCCAGTAGGAATTCGTCCACCGTTAAGATAAACTTCCCAACCCTTATCATTTCGTTTTGCATCAATGGCACAAACAACACATTGGCTACCGAATTTATATGCAGCCTCATTAATGAGGTTTGGATTTCTCACAGCGGCAGAGTTTACTGAAATTTTATCAGCACCTGCACGGAGTAATTCTTTAAAATCGTCAACTGTTCTTATTCCCCCACCAACTGTGAATGGAATAAAGATATTATCGGCAACCTGACGGACAATTTCAAGCATCGTTCCCCTACCCTCATGAGTGGCAGTAATGTCAAGAAGCACTAACTCGTCAGCACCTTTTTTATTGTACTCAATAGCACATTCCACAGGGTCACCTGCATCACGGATATTGACAAAGCTTACACCCTTAACAACTCGTCCGTTTTTCACATCAAGGCATGGTATAATTCTTTTAGCGTACATTATTTAACCTCCATTGATGCAAAATTTCTTAAAATCTGAAGTCCCACATCACCTGATTTTTCAGGGTGGAATTGGGTTGCAAAAACATTGTTTTTACCCACAGCAGAATGAAAATCAATTCCGTAATTTGTTACAGTTGCGATGTCATTTTCATCCTCTGCGTGGAGATAATAGGAATGAACAAAATAAACATAGGAATTTTCAGGTATATCTTTAAAGAGAGTATCGTTTTGTTTCACACTCAATGAATTCCAACCAATATGAGGTATTTTAAGTCCCATATCAGGTGAAAACTTCTTGATTTTACCCTTAAAAATACCAAGACCTTTAACCCCAGGAGATTCCTCAGACTCCTCAAACAAAAGTTGAAGCCCCAAGCAGATACCCAAAAATGGTTTGCCACTCAACGCACATTCTTTAACAGTTTCAACAAGTCCGCTTTTTGCCATTGAGTCCATAGCATCCCCAAATGAGCCAACACCGGGTAAAAGGACTTTGTCAGCAGATTTAATCTTTTCTGGGTCGTCTGTTATTATATTTTCTGCGCCAATGAAATCGAGTGCTTTCTTTACACTTTGAAGATTTCCTGCACCATAGTCAATAATTGCAATCATATTTGTCATTCCTTGAAAAATAATAATTCATTTTAGCACAGTAAAGTGAAAAAGTCAATATGTAAATATGATACAAAAAACAAGTATAAAAAAGCCATATTTCGTCATAGATAAAAGTTGACTTTTACATTTTTTTCTTATAAAATCTAAATTGACGGAGGTGTCAAACATGAATGATATTTTAAATAAAAAAGGTTTTATCAGCGATATGGACGGTGTTATCTACCATGGTAACAAAATTCTTCCCGGTGTTGCTGAATTCGTAAACTGGATGATAGACAATGATAAAAAATTTGTTTTCTTAACAAACAGCCCTGAAAAAACTCCACACGAGTTAAGTATGAAACTTGAAAGAATGGGTCTTAAGGTAAGTGCTGACCATTTCTACACAAGTGCTATGGCTACTGCCGCATTTTTAAGTTCACAGAAGCCGGATTGTACTGCATATGTTATTGGTGAGGGTGCTCTCTCGAAGGCACTTTATGACCAAGGTATTTATATGAATGACGTTAACCCTGACTATGTTGTTGTTGGTGAAACTCGAACATATAGTTTTGAGAAAATTGAAAAGGCTATTGAATTAGTCCTTAAAGGTGCAAAGCTCATTGGCACAAACCCTGATATTACAGGTCCTACTGAAAGAGGAATTATGCCTGCAACAGGCTCACTTATTGCTCCTATTGAAATTGCAACAGGCAAAAAAGCATATTTTGTTGGTAAGCCTAACCCTGTTATGATTCGTCACGGACTTAACAAACTTGGTTGCCACAGTGAGGAAATCGCATTTATCGGTGACAGAATGGACACAGACATTATCGCAGGTATTGAGTCAAACGTTGATACAGTTCTTGTATTAAGTGGTGTTACATCAATGGAAACAATTGATATGTTCCCATACAGACCAAAATACATCTTTGAAAATGTTGGCGAAATTCTTACAAAAGAATAAATAAAACAAACAAAAAAAGAGAGTCGATTGACTCTCTTTTTTTGTTTGGGAATTGGAATATAAATTGGAGTTTATCTATTTGAATGCAAAATTCAGAATGCTGAATGCTGAATTTCGGAACTGCGTTGCAATTATAATGTTTATCAATTTAGTGCGTTGTAGGGGCTGACGTTCTCACCTGCCGGTTCGGTCGGTGCTTCTGCTTCGCAGAGGTGTCCACCGGACACCCGCACCCACGACGACCCGAACAAAGTAAACATATAAACCAACAACGGGCTGTCGAGACGCCAGCCCCTACGAATTATCTCCCCGATAAATTATAATTTGTTGATTTAATAATTCTGAATTACGAATTACGCATTCCGAATTTATGACAATATCCTTTCTGCCAACTTTTCTGCTGTTTCCTTTGCTTTATGGGGGGCGGAAAAACTGTTTGTAAGATTATTGTATTTGAACCTTTCATCTCTGCCCTCGTAAATCTGGAGAATTGCTTTTTCAAGAAGACTTTTTTCCACAGAAAGCAGAATTTTACCCTTTCGGATTCAAATCTGAAGATTATTCACTCGCTGCCGATAATAAATCTATGGCATTTCGTTTTTCCGGCAGAAAAAATGAAAAATTTGATATTATATACAATGTATAATTGTTAAGTGTTTCCGGTTGGCGAAACACTTGGCGAATGTAACAAAAATCAAAAAAGGAGAACCACATCATGAAAAAGTTCATGAACAAGTCAACGTTGGCTTTGCTTCTGACGCTTCTGATGCTGCTGTCGGCGATCACGGTTGGCGCTTCGCTGTTTGCAGTTTCGGCTGAAGAAACGCCCGAAGCATCGCTGTATGACAAGACGGGTGCCCACGTTATGGACGGCACTTTCGTCGACCTTGTTGCTTACGCCAATTCCAATTACAGCGCAAGTACAATGGCAAAACTCGAACTCAACAAAGACGTTGAGTTGACGGCACCGATCGAGCTGAAGGGCGGCCGTATCGGTACCTAAGAGGGTAAC
>CALEIS010000007.1 GCA_937877675.1 uncultured Clostridia bacterium
ATATTTTCAGAAAATTCTGTTAAATTGACCTCGCCTGTTGAAATATCGATAAAACACATACCAACATTTCCGTTGGTTGCGCAAACTGATGCGAGATAGTTGTTCTTTGATTCATCAAGCATTGAACTTTCGATAACTGTACCAGGTGTAATAACACGGATAACATCACGTTTTACAATACCCTTTGCAGTTGCTGGGTCTTCCATCTGCTCACAGATGGCAACCTTATAGCCTTTAGATACAAGTCTTGCAATATAACCATCTGCACTATGGAATGGAACACCACACATTGGTGCTCTTTCTTCTTCACCACAATCACGACCTGTAAGCACAAGTTCAAGCTCTTTTGATGCTGTTTTAGCATCGTCAAAGAACATCTCGTAAAAGTCACCAAGACGGAACATCAATATGGTGTCTTCATAATTCTGTTTTATTTGAAAATATTGTTGCATCATTGGGGAAAGTGCCATATTTTTGATTCCTTCTTAGTAAATAGATTTTTGAGGGAGTCTATCTCTCCCTCCGTCAACACTATCGTGTTGCCACCTCCCTCATCAGAGGGAGGCAGAACTCGTTTGGTTCGTAAATTAGTGGTTGCAGCCTTCGTCGCCACAGTCACAGTGACAGCCTGAGCAGTCGCCACCGCACTGATGTGCTTTAGGGTCACATGTGTCAGGGTCATCACCGTTAACACACATAGCAAGGATACCTGTAAGGTAGTTCATAAGTTCGTCGATATCCTGTCTTGCTTTTTCATAAGCCTGCATATTAGGATTCATCATGATTTCTGTATAAACACCACGGAATTCTTCATCATAAGCCTTCATCTTGCCTTCATCTGGCTCTTCTTTTGATGCTTCGTGCTGATATGAAACCTGAATAAGCTGAATTTTGCTCATAAGCTCGTTGAGTGCTGTATCTTTTTCGTTAGCCTCAATTGCTTTCTGCATTGCAAGATATCTTTCATCCTGCTGAATTGCTTTACCAAGTTCTCTTGTAAGTTTTTCAAGTGACATTTTGTTTTTGCTCCTTTATTTTAACTTTTATATTTTATTATTTGATGAGTTCTCCACGGACTAACCAGTTAAGTGATTCTGTAACCTTTACATGACAGAATTTTCCAACTAAACTCTGGTCATCACTTGGGAATTCAATAATAACATTACCATCGGTTCTACCTGCCATAAAACCAGCAAGAGTTTTACTCTCACCCTCGCAAAGAATACGATAGGTTTTACCTTTCATTTCTGCACTATGATTTGCTGCAATACTTTCTTGCAAATCACAGAGTTCTTTAAACCACTTATTTTTCTCTTCATAGGTCACAGGGTCGGGCATTTCTGCTGCTTTTGTGCCTTTTCTTGATGAGAATATAAATGTGAAAAGTGAAGTATATCCAACCTCTTTTACAAGTGACAAAGTATCGCAAAATTCTTCATAAGTTTCCCCTGGGAAACCAACGATTATATCACTTGTAAGAGAAAGACCTTCAATTTTTTCTTTTGCATAGTTTATGAGTTCAAGGTACTTTTCACGAGTATAACGACGATTCATTTCTTTAAGAATTCGGTTATTGCCTGACTGCACAGGGAGATGAATATGCTTTGATGCCTTTTCACATTCTGCGATTGTATCAATGAGCTCTTTTGTACAGTCCTTTGGATGTGAGGTCATAAAACGAATTGTAAAATCACCGGGAATATCATTCAACTGACGGATAAGTTTTGAGAAATTTATATCTTCATCCAAACCTTTTCCGTATGAGTTAACATTCTGACCAAGTAATGTAATATCCTTATAACCTTCTGCAACTATCTGCTTAAATTCTGCAATTATATCCGCTGATTTACGGCTTCTTTCCCTGCCTCTTACATATGGAACAACGCAGTAAGTACAGAAATTATCACAACCGTACATAATTGGCAACCATGCCTTTGCAGAGTTATCACGGAGAGCAGGAATACCCTCGGCTACCTCATTTGTTTCTGTCATATCTGCAAAAAATCTCTTACCACGAGTTAAATATGCCTTAAAGATTTCAGGTACTTTGTATTGATTATGAGTACCAAAAACAATATCAACAAATGGATAACTCTTAAAGAGTTTTTCACGGATATGTTCTTGTTGCATCATACAACCACAAAGAGCAATTATGATATTAGGATTTGATTGCTTTAATTTCTTAATAGCACCCACATTACCAAAAACTCTGTCTTCGGCGTGTTCACGGATTGCACAGGTGTTATAGAGAATTAAATCTGCATCTTCTTTCTCCTCGGCCATAGTGTAACCCATCAATGAAAGCAAACCTTTAATTCTTTCACTGTCTGCAACATTTCCCTGACATCCGTAAGTGTGAACAAAAGCCTTTGGACTTGTCCCATGTCGATAAAGTAACAACTCACTTACTTCAGTTGCAATATTCTTTTGTAATTCAATCTGTTCGTTTGATACAAATTTTGTCAAAATGATACTTCCTTAGTGTAAATAGATAATAAGAATGAGAGAATATCTTTATATACAACATCTCTGTCTGTTTCATTAAGAATTTCGTGTCTCATTCCTGGATAGAGAATTGTTGTTGGTTCAATTCCTTCACCTGCAAGACTATCAGCAACTGCTAAAACACCTTTGCCATTCATACCAACAGGGTCATCAGCACCTGAAACAATCATAATTGGTAAATCTTTTGGCATTCTAAGTGCCCAGTCAGAGTCAGTAGCAGTACGAATAATGTTATATACATCACGATAACCTGCAAGTGTATATGTAAAGCCACAAAGCTCGTCATTTGAGTAATTAAGTCTGTTTTCTTTGTTTTCTGAAAGCCAAGCAAGTGTGCTGTCTTTTTCAGGTCCCATCATTGAAAAACCTTTATTTACCATCTCTGCAGCCTTGTCATATCTTTTCATCATGCCTAACTTATTAATAAGCATTTCAATAAGGTCAACACCTGCGTTGATAAGGTCAGGCATATCACCTGTACCACAAAGAATTACACCATCAAGCTCATAGCCAAAAAGAACAGAATAAATTCTTGCACAGAATGAACCCATTGAGTGACCGAAAAGGAAATATGGAATATCAGGATTTCTCTTTTTCATAATTTTTGTGAGAATGTGCATATCGTCAACAAGACGCTTGTCACCATCTCTTTCACCCATAAAACCAATCTGATAACGGTCTTCAATGCTCTTGCCGTGTCCTAAATGGTCATTACCACAAACAACAAAACCATTACTTGCCAAAAAGCGTGCAAATTCATCATATCGAGCAATATGTTCGGCCATACCATGAGCCATTTGAACAATGCCGATTGGTGTTAATTCATCATCTTCCCAGATAAGTGTTCTAATCTTGTTAAGACCATTTGATGAGTTAAAATAAGCTTCTTTTCTTATGATTGACATACTTTTCCCTCCAAATTGCAGACTTCTGCATATTAATGGTTTAATTGTACCATAAAAGAGGTTTTTTGTCATTAAAAAATTATAAAAATTTTAATTTTTTTAATTTTGTATCTTTTACTATTTCTCATTTTTAAAATCAATAATTTTTATTTATTTTAGTCAAACAAATCATTATTTTCTCTCCTTTATGACATCGTTTTTAATGTATATTTCATAAAAAATGGTAAAGCATAAATTTGCAATAAAAAAGCCTTTATGATAAAATTAAGCAAACTAGAAATAAGGAGTGAAAACCATGACATATGAACAGGTTGTAGCAAAAGTTAAGGCTAAATTCCAAAATGTGGATGCAAGTGCTATTGACGGTGTTGTTGCATTACAGATTAATCTTGAAGGCAAGAATGTAAACGGTATTTTCTATATTGAAGTTAAAGACCACAACGTAAATGTTGAGCCTTATGAATACTATGACAGACACGCTATCGTTACAGTTAATCCAACAAACCTTATGAAATTGCTTGATGGTAAACTTGACCCAATTGAAGCGTACAACAAGGGTAAGGTTGTTATTGACGGTGATGCAGGTGCTGTGCTTACAATTGTCAATCTTGTGAAATAATTTTTGCATAAAAAACAGACATCGCTTTGATGTCTGTTTTTATTTTTTTACTTTACATTTATTTGTTATATGGTATAATTCAAATGATAAAATATCCCACAAGGGAGAGATACTTATGTCAAAACCTATTACTGCGATTATTGTTGGTGCAGGTCACAGAGCACTTACCTATGCTGACCTTGCAATCACTAATCCTGAGCTTTTAAAAATCGTCGGTGTTGCTGACCCTAATCCTGTAAGACGAGAAATGTGTATGAAAAAGTTTGGTTTCAGTGAAGATATGTGCTTTGAAACTGCACAAGAATTAGCAACAAAAGGCAAACTTGCAGACACAATCATTAATGGTACTATGGACCATCAGCACCTTGAAACCTCCATTCCTCTTTTAGATGCAGGATACGATATGCTTTTGGAAAAGCCATTTGCCCCTAATGAAGAAGAAATGAGAGAAATCGTTGAGTGTGCAAGAAAAAACAACTCAAAGGTTATGATTTGTCACGTGCTTCGTTACACACCTTTCTACTATGGAATTAAAGAAAGAGTTGTAAGTGGTGAAATCGGTGATATTATTAACATTCAGACACTTGAACACGTAAGTTATCACCACCTTTCAACATCCTATATCCGTGGTAAATGGGCAAATAGTGACGAATGTCATACATCAATGCTCCTCGCTAAATGCTGTCACGATATTGATATTATGATGTGGCTTATGAGTGAAACAAAGCCTGTTTCTATTTCAAGTTATGGTGGTAAATATCAGTTCAAACCTGAAAA
>CALEIS010000008.1 GCA_937877675.1 uncultured Clostridia bacterium
TTGCATCACAGAAAATGGAGGTTTCCCTTGATGAGCCACTCAATACAGATTGGGACGGGAATGAATTGATGCTTGCAGATGTGCTGGGTAGTGAAGTGGACGAAATAAGTAGAGATATTGAAGAGGATGATGAGAAAAAGGTGCTTTTACAGATGATTGAGAAACTACCAAAAAGAGAAAGAGAAATAATTGATATGAGGTTTGGACTAGGTGAGAAAGAAGAGTTGACTCAAAAGGAAGTTGCAGACAAAATGGGAATTTCTCAAAGCTATATTTCAAGGCTTGAAAAGAGAATAATTAAAAAGTTGGGTAATCGGTTAAATGCACAATTTAAATAACAAAAATTGTTAATATTTTTTCATAAAAACTATGTAAAAAAATATAGAAATATGTTATAATGCAAAAGATAATGAATAGGTGTGTAATAAACCACCTAAAAAAGAAAAAGAAGGGTGTAATTATGACTTACGATGTAGCAGTTGTAGGTGCCGGTGTTGTCGGTGGACTCATCGCACGTGAACTTAGCCGTTTTAATATCAATGTGGCTTTGCTTGAAAAGTGTAATGATGTCGCAATGGGCACAACAAAGGCAAACAGTGCTATTGTGCATGGCGGATTTGATGCACAGAATGGTACACTTAAGGCAAAGCTTAATGTTCAAGGAACATTGATGATGCCAGAGGTTTGTGAAAAACTTTCAGTTCCATTTAAGAAAAATGGTTCAGTAGTAGTAGCTTTCAGCGAGAAAGAAATGGACCATGTTAAAGAACTTTATGAACGTGGTATAAAGAATGGCGTTCCTGAACTTTCAGTAATTGACCAGGCAGAACTTCGTAGAATTGAACCAAATATCAGTGATTCTGCAGTTGGTGCTTTGCTTTCAGAGAGTGCAGGTATTGTTTGTCCTTATGAACTTACAATCGCAGCTGTTGAAAATGCAGTTTCAAATGGCGTAGAATTCATCAGAAATTGTGAAGTAAAAGCAATCACAGAAAATGCAGATGGTTATGTTCTTGACACAACAGCAGGTGAATTTAATGCAAAATACATAATCAATGCAGCAGGTAACTTCTCAGACGAACTTGCTAAAATGGTTGGTGACGATTCAATTGATTTAGTACCAAGAAAAGGTGAGTACTATGTTCTTGATAAGTCAGTTGGTAACCTTGCTGTTCATACAATTTTCCAATGCCCAAATGAGATGGGTAAAGGTATTCTCGTAACTCCAACAGTTGACGGTAACCTGCTTATTGGTCCAACAGCTCTCAACATTGAAGATAAAGAAGATATCACAACAACTCCTGAAGGACTTAAGGAAATTGTTGAAAAAGCACTTAAATCTGTTCCAATTGTTTCAACAAGAAATGCAATCACATCTTTTGCAGGTGTTCGTGCTCATCCAGTTAATGATGATTTCATTATTGGTTGGTGTGATAAGAGTGCAAACTTCTTGAATGTTGCAGGTGTTGAATCACCTGGACTTTCATCTGCTCCTGCTATTGCACTTTATGTTCGTGAAATTCTCAGTGAAAAACTTGAACTCACTGAAAAAGAATCTTATACAGATACAAGAGAAGAGCCTGTTCGTTTCCGTCATATGAGTGACGAAGAAAGAGCAGAACTCGTTAAGAAGAATCCTGCTTATGGTAGAATCGTTTGCCGTTGCGAAACAATCACAGAAGGCGAAATTATTGATGCTATCAAAGTTCCTGCAGGTGCAAGAGATGTTGACGGTGTTAAGCGTAGAACAAGAGCAGGTATGGGACGTTGTCAGGGTGGTTTCTGTGGCAGTAAAGTTGTAGAAATCCTTGCACGTGAATTAGGTGTTCCAATGAGCGACATCACAAAATTCGGTGGCGACTCAAAAATTATTTACGAAAGAACAAAGTGAGGTGAATCGGTATGTTGAATTATGACCTTGTTGTAGTTGGTGGCGGTCCTGCTGGTATGGCAGCGGCACTTAAAGCAAAAGAAAATGGTATTGATAGCATTATCGTTTTAGAACGTGCCGAAACACTTGGCGGTATTCTTGAACAGTGTATTCATACCGGTTTCGGTCTTCATTATTTCGGTGAAGAACTTTCAGGTCCTGAATATGCAGGCAGATTTATGAAAATGCTTGAGGGTACTGATATTGATGTTAAAGTTGATACAATGGTACTTGATGTTGCTGACGGTAATGTTGTTACAGCAGTTAACAAAAAAGACGGACTTCTCAAGATTCAGGCAAAAGCAGTAGTTCTTGCTATGGGTTGCCGTGAAAGACCACGTGGTGCATTAAGCATCGCAGGTAGCCGTTGTTCAGGTATTATGACTGCAGGTACTGCACAGAAGTACGTTAATATTGATGGCTATATGCCAGGTCACGAAGTTGTTATTTTGGGTTCAGGTGACATCGGTCTTATTATGGCTCGTCGTATGACTCTTGAAGGCGCAAAAGTTAAAATGGTTTGTGAACTTATGCCATATTCAGGCGGTCTTACAAGAAATATTGTTCAGTGTCTTGACGACTTTGGTATTCCACTTAAGCTTTCAACCACAGTTGTTGCAACTCATGGCAAAGATAGACTTGAAGGTGTAACAATTGCAAAGGTTGACGAAAGACTTCAGCCAATTCCTGGTACAGAGGAATATGTGCCATGTGATACATTGATGCTTTCAGTTGGTCTTATTCCTGAAAACGAACTTTCAAAGAATTCGGGACTTCAGCTTGATGTAATCACAAACGGTCCAAAAGTTGACGAATATCGTGAAACAGAACACGCAGGTGTGTTTGCTTGTGGTAACGTTTTACAAGTTCACGACCTTGTTGACTATGTTACTGAAGAAAGCCAGATTGCAGGTCTTGGTGCTGCAAAGTTTATCAAGGGCGAAAAAGTAACAGGCGAATGTGTTTATACTCAGGGTATCAACGGTGTTCGTTACATAGTACCACAGAGAATTAATCGTGAAACAGATACAGATGTTAAACTTTATTTCCGTGTTGGTGCAGTTTTCAATAACGCAAAAATCATTGTTGAGTGTGACGGTAAAGAAATCCTTTCAAAGAAAAAGGTTAAACTTTGTCCAGGCGAAATGGAATATGTTACTCTCAAACAGTCAGTTATTTCTGAACTTCCTGCTGATGCAGTTATCAATGTAAGAGTGGAGGCGTAAATAATGGAAAATAGAGAACTTGTTTGTGTTGCTTGTCCTTTAGGATGCCCAATTACTGTTACTTTTGATGCAGATGGTAATGTAGCTACTGTTACAGGTAATACTTGTAAACGTGGCGATGCTTATGCTCGTACAGAGGTTACAAATCCAACAAGAATGATTACAACAACTGTAAGAGTTGAAGGTGGCAAGGCTTATGTTGTGCCTGTAAAGAGTGCAAATCCAATTCCAAAGGGTATGATGTTTGATTGTATGAAAGTTATTAACGAAGCTTCAATTAAAGCTCCTGTTAATATTGGTGATGTTGTTATCGAGAATATTCTCGGTACAGGTGTTGACATTGTTGCAACAAACTATGCAGAATAAACGTAGTTATGAGATAGCGGCGGAAGTAATTCCGTCGCTTCGTCAATTAGAGTGGCAAAAATTAGAAATGTACGCTTTCTGTCATTTCGGTACAAATACATTCACAGGTCGTGAGTGGGGTGATGGCACTGCTCCTGCATCTGTTTTTAATCCTAAAAAGCTTGATGCTCGTCAGTGGGCAAAAGAGATTAAAAATGCAGGTCTTAAAGCAATTATACTCACTTGTAAGCACCATGATGGTTTTTGTCTTTGGCAGAGTGAATATACAGATTACTGTATGAAAAATAGCCCATATCAAAATGGCAAGGGTGACATTGTGAAAGAAGTCAGTGATGCTTGTCGTGAATATGGACTTAAATTCGGAGTCTATCTTTCTCCCTGGGACAGGCACGAAGCCACTTATGGTACAGGTGAAGACTATAATACATATTTTAAAAATCAACTTACAGAACTGGCTACAAAATTTGGTGATGTCTTCTGTTTCTGGTTTGATGGTGCTTGTGGTGAAGGCAAAAACGGTAAAAAACAAGTTTATGATTGGAATTCATATTTTGAAATTATCCGTGAATTACAGCCAAATGCAGTTATAAACATCTGTGGACCTGATGTCCGTTGGTGCGGTAATGAAGCAGGAAAAAGCAGAGAATCCGAGTGGAGTGTTGTCCCTTATTACGTAAGTAATCAGGACTATGTTGCAGAGCATTCACAGCAAGAAGACGACCCTGAATTTTCTAAAAGGGTAGAAGCAACAACTCAGGATTTAGGCAGTAGAAAAGCCATTGAAGGATGTAAACATTTTATATGGTATCCTGCCGAGGTGGATGTTTCAATTCGTCCAGGATGGTTTTATCATAAAAGAGAAGACTTTAAAGTTAAATCATTGAAGAAACTTATGCAGATTTATTGGGGTAGTGTTGGTGGTAATTCATCATTACTTCTTAATATTCCACCTGATAAAAATGGACTTATAGCAAAAGCAGATGTTCGCAGACTTCGTCAATTCGGTGATGAGTTACGAAAGGAATTTCCAGAGAACCTTCTAAAAGATTGCAAGGTGACTGCATCTTCCCAACTTGATGATGAACATGATGCAGAAAACATCTTAACTGAAAACAGATATTGGCAATGTGGAGTAGGGGACGAAAGACCCGAAATCACAATTGATTTTAAAACATCAATAATTGCTGATAAGGTTGTCCTTAAAGAAAATATCGCAACAGGACAACAGATTGAAAGCTTTGATATCTATGGTGATAATGGTAATGGATTTGAAAAAATCTGCTCATCAACCATAATCGGTGCAAAACGAATTTGCCGTTTCAAAAAGCAAAAATTCAACCGAATTAAAATAGTAATCACATCTTATCGTGTAAAAGCAACGCTTAATACAGTTGAAATGTATTGTAAAGAATAAAACACAAAACAAAACCCCAACTCATTTGAGTTGGGGTTAATTTTATGTATATTGTGATTGAAAATTATTCTGCATCAGTGGATTCTGTTGCACCATCAATGCCAAGACTTTCAAGCTTTTCACGACGTCTTACTTCAAGGTCTTGGAGCATCTGTTCTTTTACTTTACCATCAACATTAAAGAATATAAGAGTTATACCATAAAGGAATCGTGCGATTGAAGGTAATAAGCAGAAAACTGCCCAGAAACCAAGGAGAGTTTTGTGGTTAGATTCTGGAATAATATTGCCGAATTCGTCCTTACGTGCAACATATCCAACAACTGAAATAACTACACCAGAAAGGAGCTGTGTAATTGAGTTAGCAGCTTTACCAAAGTAGTTTTGAACAGTCTGAACAAGAGCTTCGTTTCTCACACCTGTTTTCCATTCGCTGTAGTCATAAACATCACCTTGAAGAACTGCACCTGCAACATTCAAAAGCTGATTAGGAAGACCGCAGATTGTAAGGCAAAGAGTAAGAACAGCAAGGTTGATAATTGCATTTTGACCTTCCCAGTCAACAAGGAAGCCTTTACCGTTGTTACCAAAAATACCGATAAAGAATGTTCCGGCATAAGCAATACCTGCGAAGATACCAGAAACTACAGCAACTTTTTTAGCACCAAATCTACGGATAAGTTTTGGAGCAAGTGGAACCATAATATAGTTTGGAATACCTGTAAAAAGACCTGCGATTGAACCGTGAGCTATATTTTTTGAGTTGTGCATCCAGTAGAAGCTTTCACTTGCAACACCAACTGATTTAAATCCTGCAAAGAAGCCTGAAAGAACAAGGATGAACATTGGTCTGTTTTTGAAAACATTTTTAAAGGATTCAACAACACCAACTTCTTTCATCTGTTCACGAGAAGCAAGTGGTACTCTTTCACGCATTGCAGAGAAACCAAAGAATGCTGTGAATGCAGCGATTACAGTAATTATAACTGCAAAGCCTGTGTAAATATCCTGCATACCGATTTTGTTGTTAGTAGCTTGTGGGAGAATACCAACTGCAAAAGAAGCAATAGATGGAAGGAAAACACCAAAAAGGTCAGCAAACTTTGATGTGGCAATCAAGTTGTCACGTTCATTATTGTTTGGTGTAATGTTATAGAGCATAATTGTCCATGCACCAAAGTATGACATGCCAAGGTTATAGACAAAAATTGCAATAATAGTCCAAATAATCTTCTGCCATTCATGAACCAAGAAGGAAGGGGTTGTAAAGAGCATTACCATCGCTATTGCCCAGAATGGAGTAGGAATAACAAGCCATGGACGAAGACGACCCCAACGAGTTCTTGTACGGTCAATGATAAGACCAGAAATTGAGTCGTCAACTGCGTCATAAATTGATTCGATGAACATAATAATACCATATGTACTACCTGACATTCCTAAGAAGCTAATTGCAAAGAACTGACGGAATGCATTAACATACTGGCTTAAGTTTTTTTGTCCAAATGAGGTGAGAAGGTAGGCAGCAATTTCTTTAGGACGAAGATAACGTCTGTTAGCAGATGAATCTTGAACATCCTGGTGGATTGCTTCGCCGTTAATTTCTTCAACAACGGTTGTGGTTACATTATTATTTTCCACTTTTCAATCACGCCTTTTCAATTAATACATATATATCCAATATATAAATATAAATATAACATAAATCAGTCTGATAATCAACCGAAAAAACAAAAAATCGAGTAATTATTTGAATTTCTGAGAGAATGCAACTGCCAATTTGTCACATCTTTCATTTTCAGGATGTCCCGCATGACCTTTAACCCATTCAAATTCGTATTCGTGTTGAGCTAAAAGAAGTAAAAGTTTGTCCCATAAATCAGCGTTGAGAGCAGGTTTTTTGTCTGCTTTGCGCCAATTGTTTGCTTTCCAACCTTCTGCCCAACCCTTTGTAATTCCGTTGACAACATAGGATGAGTCAGAATAAATTTTAACCTTGCATTTTCTGTTTAAAGCTTCAAGACCGTTTATAACAGCAAGTAATTCCATACGGTTGTTTGTGGTTTCTGCATCTCCGCCTGAAAGCTCTTTTTCAACCCCGTTACAACGAAGGATTGTACCCCAACCACCGGGACCAGGATTGCCTGAACAAGCACCGTCAGTAAACATTTCAACATAGCTTAATTTTTCCATAAAGTAACCTCTGTGAATAATTGTTAATTTTCTAATCAAACTAATTTTAACACTTTTTTTATTGTTTAACAATATGTATTTTACAAAGGCTGTTTATCTTGACATTATCTTTAAAAAAGAGTAATATATAAGGACAAATATATTGAGATATTATGGGTTTTTATACATATTTTACTTTAATATAGTAATTTTCATAATTGCAATTTGTGTTGCATTAACGATTGTATCCAGTAATTTTCAAAGGAGGAAAGTATGACAAAGCAAAAACAAGAAATAACAAAACAGCCAAATGAAACAAAGAAAAAGAATAAGTCAAATAAAGCCAAAAAAGGCATTTTAAATAAAAAGCAAATACAAAAGAAAAAAACAACTAATAAACCACATAAGGAAAAAAATGTGCCAAAGAATAAAACTCCCAAACGTCCAGAGGTGGGTGTTAAGATTGCATTTTTAGGTGGTCTTAATGAGGTTGGAAAGAATATGACTCTATATGAGTGCGAGAATGATATGATTCTTGTGGATTGTGGTCTTGCATTCCCTGAGCCAGATATGCTGGGTGTTGACCTTGTTATTCCAGATTTCACATATGTTGAGCAGAATGTAGATAAAATCAAAGGTATTTTTATTACTCACGGACACGAGGACCACATAGGTGGACTTGCATATTTGCTTCAAAGAGTTAATATTCCGGTTTATGGTACAAAGTTAACAATAGGTCTTATTGAGAATAAACTCAGTGAGCATAAAATTTTAGATAAAGTAAAATTAAACGTAATTCAGCCAAAGGATAAGATAACTTTAGGTTGCTTTGAGGTTGAAGCAATTCATGTTAACCATTCAATCCCTGATGCCTTAGCACTTGCTATCAACACACCTGCTGGTATCATTTTACAGACAGGTGACTTTAAGATTGATACAACTCCTATTGATGGTGAGGTTATTGACCTTGCTAGAATTGCAAAATTGGGTGAAAAAGGTGTTTTATGCCTTCTTTCTGACTCAACAAATGCACAAAGACCTGGTTATACTGCAAGTGAACGAACAGTAGGTGAATCATTTGCAAGATTATTCCAAAAAGCAGATGGCAAACGACTTATTGTTGCAACCTTTGCTTCAAATATTCATAGAGTTCAACAGATTATTGATGTTGCAAAATCCGTTGGCAGAAAAGTTGCTCTTTCAGGCAGAAGCCTTGAGAATGTTGTAGAAACAGCATCAAAACTTGGCTATCTTAATGTTCCAGAAGGTATTCTTGTAAGTATCGATTCTGTTTCAAGATATCCTCATGATAAACTTGTTATCATTACAACAGGTAGTCAGGGTGAACCAATGTCTGCACTTTATAGAATGGCATTTTCAGAACATAGAAGAGTTGAAATTGGTACTGGGGACTATGTTATAATTTCAGCAACACCAATTCCAGGTAATGAAAAAACCGTTGGTAAGGTTGTTGATGAACTTTTAAAGCGTGGTGCCGAAGTTGTATATGAAAAAATGTATGATGTTCATGTTTCAGGTCATGCTTGTCAGGAAGAACTTCGTATAATTATGAGTCTTGCAAAGCCTAAATTCTTTATTCCTGTTCACGGTGAACAAAAACACTTGAGAAGCCATGCACAGGTTGCAGAGAGTATGGGAATTGCTCCCGGCAATATTTATATTGCTGATAATGGTAAACAGGTAGAACTTACAAAACGCAAAATGTCCGTTATTCAGGATGTACCAGCTGGTAAAGTCTTTGTTGACGGATATGGTGTAGGTGATGTTGGCAGTGCAGTTATCCGTGAAAGAAAACGTCTTGCAGAAGATGGTCTTATCGTGATAAATGCCGTAATAGAAAAGGATACAGGTATGTTAATATCTGGACCTGATGTTGTTTCAAGAGGCTTTGTATATGTAAAAGACTCAGAACAATTGATTGCAGAAGTAAAACTTGTTGCACAGATTGTAATTGATGAATGTGTGCATGAAGGATATGTTGAGTGGGGCACAATACGTAATCGAATGAGGGACGATATTTCACGACTTTTATACGATAGAACAAAGCGTAACCCAATGGTTATACCACTCATAAATTCAATATAAATAAGGTGTTTATATTATGAAAAAAACCAAAGAAGAGAAAAAAAACAACTCTTTAAAAACTCTAATTAAAACATATCCAGTCACAATTCCTGCGGCTGCGGTATGTCTTGCACTTAGCCTTATGTTATTGCGATATAACAAAATTATGTCGTTTGTGGGATTAGGATTAACTGCAGTGGTTATCGTAATAAGTGTAATTTTGAAAATCACATCCTTTAAAAATATGGAAACAGCTGTTTCTATTTTTAATAAAAAGATTTCAATTGACCAGAATGATGGTGGATTAAGCGAATTTCCATTACCAGTTGTAATCTTTGACGAGAATGATGCAGTTGTTTGGTATAATCATAAATTCCATTACTACTTTTTGGAAGATGGAAAATATGATGGTAATGATGTTAAACAGTTTACTTCCGGACAAGGTGTGAATGCCCTTAGCGAAGCAGACTTTATTGAATGTTCATATCACGATAAAAAATTCACTGCATTTCCAAGTAAGGTTGTACACAATAATAGACAATATAATGCTCTGTATTTTATTGAAGATACTTTGTTGAAACGATATAGAGCAGCATATATTGCAACACGTCCGGTGTTTATGATTATCAACCTTGACAGTATTGAAGACACACTTCGTGATTTTAGAGAAAGTCAGCAGTCTGATATTATTGGTAATATTGAGGTTATCATTGAAAACTGGTTTGGACAGTATAATTGTATTTTAAGAAAAATACCAAATAATAGATTTATTGTTTTCGCTGAAAAAGAAAAACTTATTAAGATGATGGAAAACAAATTCTCTATTTTGTCACAGGTTAGAGAGTTTACATATGATGAAACTACTCTTGGTATTACATTGTCTATTGGTGTAGGTTTGGCAGAGGATTTGTTGCAATGTGAAGCTATTGCACGTCAGGCTCTTGATATGGCAATGGGTAGAGGTGGCGACCAGGTTGCAATTAAGCCACAAAATGGTGAGTACGAATTCTTTGGCGGTGTTTCAAAGGGCGTTGAAAAACGTAATAAGACAAAGACAAGAATGATTGCAGCGGCAATTAAGGAAATAATCAATACAAGTGATAATGTGCTTGTAATGGGACACAGATTTTCCGACTTAGACTCATTGGGCTCTGCCGTAGGCGTTTCAATGATAAGCTATGCACTTGGTAAAGATGCAAAAATCGTAATGTCATCAAAAACAACTCTGGCAAAACCATTGGCAGACCATCTCATAGAAAATGGTATGAAGGATATTTTTGTTGAGCCGGAAGATGTTGATAAGTATGTAAAGGACAATACTTTGTTGATTATTGTTGATACTCATAGACAAAACTTCTTAGAGTGTCCAGAACTTTTTGATAAAGTTGATAAAATTGTCGTTATTGACCATCATAGAAAGACAGTTGACCATATTAATAAGGCTGTTATTTTCTACCACGAGTCATATTCTTCATCTGCATCTGAAATGGTTACAGAGTTAATTCAGTACATTAATGTAAATGTTAATGTGCCAAAGGTCTGTGCAGAGGCTCTTTTGTCAGGTATTATGTTGGATACAAAGAACTTTGTAATGAAGACAGGTGTCAGAACATTTGAAGCAGCAGCATACCTTCGTTCATTAGGCGCTGATACAGTTGCAGTTAAACTTCTTTTTGCTAATAGTATGAAAACTCAAAAGGCAAAGAGTGAGGTTGTACGTAAATCTATGATGTACAAAAATTGCGCAATTGGTGTTGTTGACTTTGAAATAGATGATATCCGAATAGTTGCCAGCCAAGCAGCGGACGAGTTGTTGAATATCAATGGTGTTAGTGCTTCCTTTGTGCTTTTCACAACAGGTGATACAGTAAACATTTCTGCTCGTTCTTATGGCGATATAAATGTTCAACTAGTTATGGAAGAATTAGGTGGTGGCGGACATCAAACTATGGCTGCTGCACAGCTTAACGGAGAAAAAATGGAAAATGCCGTTATGCGCCTTAAATATGCAATAGACAAAATGTGTTAAAAGTGAGGTTTAAACAATGGATGTTATTTTAAAAGCCGATGTAAAAGGCCTTGGCAAAAAAGGTGAAAAGGTAAAGGCTTCTGATGGATATGCACGAAATTTCCTTTTTCCAAAAGGACTTGCTGTTGAAGCAAATGCGCAAAGTCTTACAGAACTTCGCAATCGTGAACAGTCAAATCAGCATAAAATTGATGTTGAAGTTGCTGCTGCAAATGAATCAAAAGCAAAGCTTCAGGGTAAAATCGTGAAAATGACTGCGAAAGCAGGTAACAATGGTAAACTTTTTGGTTCTGTTACATCAAAAGAAGTTGCAGCAGAAATTGCAAAACAGTTTGCAGTTAAAGTTGATAAAAGAAAGATTTCAATGGATGACATTAAAACTTTTGGTTCATACAAAATTGAAGTTAAGCTTTATACAAATATCGTAGCCGAAATGACAGTTATGGTCGGTGAATAATTGAGGCGAAAAGAATGGAAAGCAATTTAATGGTTTCTGAAAATTTAAATTTACCATATAGCTTGGATGCTGAACAGGCAGTTCTTGGTGCACTTTTAAAAGAACCGGAATGTTTGCCTGTTGTTTCCGATATGCTTAAAATTGAGCATTTATATCTTCCACAACACAAGTCGATTTATGCGTCAATTTTGAATATTGATACCCTTGGTGGACGAATTGACCCTCTTGTTGTTCTTGAACAACTTAAAAAGGAGGGGGTTTATGATGATATTGGTGGTAAAACATACTTAATGAAGATTGCCGATGCTGTGCCTTCAACAAAGAATGTGGAGTCATATATTAAAATTATCATTGATAAATATTACCTTCGTACATTGATGGTTACTGCTCGTGAGATTCTTGATGAAACAAACAATGGTACAGATTCTCCTGACTCTCTCCTTGATATGGCAGAGCAGAAAATTTACGACATTCGTCGTGGCAAGAGTACATCAGGTCCTGCGAAAATCAGTGATGTCATAATGTCAGATGTTTTCGAACGTCTTAAAAAACTTGGTAGTGCCGACCCAAAGGAAAAAGAGCAATATATGGGTATCCCAACAGGATTCTCATATCTTGATAGAGTTCTTGGTGGTGGATTTCATCGTTCCGACTTGGTTCTTATTGGTGCACGTCCTGGTATGGGTAAAACAAGTTTTGCTTTGAATGTGGCTCGTAATATGGCTATGAAGGGTAGAAAAACCTTGTTTTTCTCATTGGAAATGTCAAATGAGCAGTTGGCTCAGCGTATTATCTCAACGGAAGCTAGAATCGTAAGTAATAAGTTAAGAACAGGTGAAATCACTGATGCCGATTGGGAAAAACTTGGTTTAGCATTACAAAATCTTGTTAATTGTGAACTGTATTTTGATGATACAGCCAATATTACTGTTCCTGAAATGAAGGCAAGAGTTCGTAGAATGAAAGATGTTGAGTGCGTTGTAATCGACTATCTTCAGCTTATGACCGGTACAAAGAAAACTGACAACCGTGTACAGGAAATTTCTGAAATTACCCGTGGACTTAAGATGATGGCTAAGGACCTTAATATTCCTGTTATCACTTGTTCACAGTTGTCACGTAATACTGCAAAAACAGCGGACCATCGTCCTCAGCTTACAGACCTTCGTGAATCTGGTTCTATCGAGCAGGACGCCGATATTGTTCTTATGCTTCACCGTGAAGACTACTATAAAATGGGTGAAGATGGTGAAGAAGAAAAAACAACTGCAAATGTAGCAGAGGTTATTGTTGCTAAAAACCGTCATGGTTCAACTGAAAAGGTTGAGGTTGCATGGAATCCAGAATTTACAATGTTCTCAACTCTTGAAAGGATAAAAGATGACAGATAAGGTATTAAAGACAATTGAGAATTACAGTATGCTGTCTGGGTGTTCAACTCTTGGGGTAGGACTTTCAGGTGGTGCTGATTCAATTTGCCTTATTCATATTCTTCTAAATAATAAAGAAAAGCTAGGACTTAAGAAAATAAAAGCAATACATATTCATCATGGTATTCGTGGAGAAGAAGCAGACCGTGATATGGATTTCTGTCGAAGATTTTGTGAAGATAACAAAATCGATTTCATTTCATATAAGGCAGATGTACCGTCAGAAGCACAGAAAACAGGGGAAAGTCTTGAAGAATGTGCAAGAAGAATTCGATATGAATTCTTTGAAAAATCAAATTGTGACAAAATTGCGACGGCGCATAATTTGAATGATAATATAGAAACATTCATTTTTAACCTATCACGTGGAGCATCCCTCTCGGGGTTATGTGGAATTCCATATGTGAGAGATATTTATGTAAGACCTTTACTTGAATGCTCAAGGAATGAAATTGAAGAGTATATTAAAGTGAATGATTTGGATTATGTGACGGATAGCACAAATCTCTGTAATGATTATACAAGGAATAAAATTCGTCATAATATCATACCTCAACTATTTGAACTAAATTCATCATTTGATAGTGCTTTTGCAAAATGTAATCATTCGCTGCATGTGTCAAATGATTATATAATGATTAATTCGGTTGAGCTACTGGAAAAATCCCGTTGTGATGGTTTTTATGATTGTTCACTTTTAAAAGATGTACATAATGCACTGAAATATAGTGTAATATCCTTAATTTTAAAGGAAAACAATGCTAAAAACATTACTCGTGAACACATTGAATCGGTTTTATGGATAATTAAAACTGGTGGCAGTGTTGATGTTGGTGGAAATGTTACGGTTAATGTTGAACGTAATAAATTGTTTTTTGGAAAGATTAAACCAACGGAATATTTTGAAAATGTGCTTGATTTCAATAAAAATGAGTTCAAAACACCTTATGGCAAATACATAATAGATTTCTTTTCACAGAAAGATTTACAGATTGTTAATAAACAGGATATGGACAATCTAATAGATTATGATAAAATATCTAACAATGTGGTTGTTAGAAATCGTAGGGATGGTGACTGTTATCAGTTACCAAACAGACCAAATAAGACATTGAAAAAGCTTTTCAATGAAAATAAAATTGAAAATCAACATCGTGGAGAGATGTTAATTCTCTCAGATGACAATGGAATTATTTGGACAGAGTTTTTTGGTGTTGCAAATCGATGTAAGATTAGTAAAGACACAAAAAAATATATAAAAATTTCAAAGGTGGGGAAAAATAATGATTAATGATATTGAAAGAGTATTATTATCTGAAGAAGATTTAAAAGAAATAGTAAAAAGACTTGGTGCTGAAATTACAGCAGATTATGAGGGTAAAAAACTTGTTCTTGTAAGTGTGCTTAAAGGGTCAGTAATTTTTATGGCAGACCTTATGCGAGAGATTAAAATTCCTTGCACTATTGACTTTATGTCAGTTTCCAGTTATGGCTCAGGCACAAAAACATCAGGCGTTGTAAAAATTGTTAAAGACCTTGATACTGATGTTGTTGAAGGTGCAGATTTACTTATCGTTGAAGATATTCTTGATAGTGGTGTTACACTTGAATATCTCATAAAAATTCTTTCAGCAAGAAATCCAAAGAGTGTTAAAATATGTACATTACTTGATAAACCAGAAAGACGTAAAGCAAATGTTAAGGCTGATTATGCTGGTGCACAGATTCCAGATGCATTTGTTGTGGGTTATGGTTTGGATTTTAACGAAAAATATAGAAATTTACCGTTTATTGGTGCATTGAAACCTGCGGTATATGAATAAACAGGAGTGAACACAAATTTGAAAAAATTTAATTGGAAAACCGTCTTACCATATATCTTAATACCAGCTCTTTTTATTGGTGTTATATATGCGTATATGGGGTTTGAAAGCAAAAAGGAAGTACAATACTATCAAATTGTAGAATACTTTGATGATGGCAAGGTTACCGAATATGATGTGAATCTTAATAGCGGTGCCATGACCTATAAACTTGAAGGCGATTCAAAAGAATATAAATACACAGTTCCAAATGTGGGCATCTTTGTAGAGGATGTTCATAATATGGTTCGTGAACATAATAAAACAAACCCTGATAATCCCATAAAATATAACTATGAAGCAGGTACATCCAATTCATGGATTTTAAGTATTTTGCCATCTGCTCTTTTGACCATTGGATTCATTATACTTATGGTTGTTATGTTTAGAAAGATGAACAGTTCAATCACAAGTGAAAACAACCGTGCAATGAGTTTTGGCAAGGCAAGAGTAAAACGTGCGGATGACGAAAGCAAGAAAGTAACATTTAAAGATGTTGCAGGTGCCGACGAAGAAAAAGAAGAACTTACTGAGATTGTTGAATTCTTGAAAAATCCAAATGAATTTTCAAAATTGGGTGCAAGAATTCCAAAGGGTGTGCTTTTAGTTGGCCCTCCAGGTACAGGTAAAACTCTCCTTGCTCGTGCGGTAGCAGGTGAGGCAGATGCACCATTCTTCTCAATTTCAGGTTCTGACTTTGTTGAAATGTATGTGGGTGTCGGTGCTTCACGTGTTCGTGATTTGTTTAAAGAAGCAAAGAAAAATCAGCCATCAATTATCTTTATTGATGAAATTGATGCCGTAGGTCGTCATAGAGGCGCAGGTATGGGTGGTGGACACGATGAGCGTGAGCAGACACTTAACCAGTTGCTTGTTGAAATGGATGGTTTTGGTGCAAACGAAGGTGTAATCGTTATTGCTGCTACTAACCGTCCTGACATTCTTGACCCTGCATTACTTCGTCCGGGTCGTTTTGACCGTCAGGTAACAGTTGGTTATCCTGATGTCAAGGGTAGAGAAGATATCCTTAAAGTTCACGCAAGAAATAAGCCTTTGGCACCGGATGTTGACTTGCATCAGATTGCAGCAACAACTGTTGGATTTACAGGTGCAGACCTTGAAAACCTTCTTAATGAAGCAGCACTTCTTGCAGCAAAGCGTAAGCTTATGGCAATTACAATGGATGAAATCGAAGAAGCAACAATGAAGGTTGTTGTGGGTTCAGAAAAGAAGTCACGTAAGATTTCAGATAAGGATAAGAAGATTACAGCTTATCATGAAGCAGGTCATGCAATTTCGTCTTATTATCTTGAAAATCAAGACCCAGTTACTCATATTTCAATCGTTCCTCGTGGAATGGCAGCAGGTTTCACACTTTATACACCTGACCAAGATAAAACACATATGCTCAAATCAAGAATGCTTGATGATATTGTGTCACTTTTAGGTGGTCGTGTTGCAGAACAAATTATTTTTAATGACATCTCAACAGGTGCATCAAATGATATTCAACGTGCAACTGAAACTGCAAGAAATATGATTACAAAATACGGTATGAGTGAAAAGTTAGGTCCAATTGCATTTGGTTCAGATAACGACGAGGTCTTCCTTGGTAAGAATTATACTCATACAAGAAACTACTCAGAAACAGTTGCAGCAGCAATTGACGAGGAAGTTGAAAATATCATCAATACTGCTTATAAGAGAACAGAGAAAATTCTCACTGAGCATATTGACCAACTTCACCTTGTTTCAGAAGTTCTTGTTAAGCTTGAAAAGATTGATAAAGAACAGTTTGAATCTCTTATGACAACAGGTGCTTTGCCACAAGAAAAAGTTGAGGAAACAGAAGAAATCCTCATTGAAGAAACTGTTGAAAATGTAGAAACAACAGAAAATGAAGAAAATGTATAAAATCATATAATTTAAAGGCGACAGAATGTTAGTTCTGTTGCCTTTTTTCTTAATAAACTATTGATTTTTCTTTGTGTATATTATAAAATAAGAGTTAATATTTTTCTAAATCAATTAGCAAATACATGGAGTGAAAGAGAATGAAACTTAACGGCTCAGAGATTTTAGCTGAGGTTTTAATTGAACAAGGAGTTGACACCATTTTTGGTTATCCAGGTGGTGCCGTCCTTAATATCTATGATGCACTTTATAAATATAGTGATAAGATTACTCATATCCTTACAGCACACGAGCAGGGTGCTTCCCATGCTGCTGACGGATATGCTCGTGCAACAGGCAAAACAGGTGTTTGTCTTGCAACAAGTGGCCCTGGCGCTACTAACCTTGTAACAGGTATTGCAACTGCATATATGGATAGTGTTCCTATGGTTGTAATTACAGGTAACGTTGGTAAAAGCCTTATCGGTCGTGATGCTTTCCAAGAAGTTTATATCACAGGTATCACAATGCCAATTACAAAGCATAACTATATGGTTCAGGATGTAAATGAACTTGCAGATACAATCCGTGAAGCATTCCGTATTGCAAACACAGGTAGAAAAGGTCCTGTTCTTATCGATATTACAAAGGATGTTACTGCTGCAGTAACTGAATTCGAGAAAAAAGAAAAAATTGTAATTAAAGACGATACAGTTATTGATATGGATGAACTTAAAAAGGTTGCAGACATTATTAATAACGCAAAGAAACCTGTTGTAATGTTCGGTGGCGGTGTTGTTTCATCAAATGCATCAGAACTTGCATTGGAACTTGTTGAAAAGGCAAATATGCCTTCTTGCCATACTCTTATGTCAGCAGGTGTAATCGGCTATAATAACCCACTTAACCTTGGTCTTTTAGGTATGCACGGTGGATATGTTACAAATAAAGCAGTTGACGATGCAGATGTTCTCATTGCAATCGGTACTCGTTTTTCAGACCGTGTTGCTCTTGATACAAATGATTTTGCAAAAAAAGCAACAATTATTCAGATTGATATTGACCTTAGTGAAATCAATAAAAATGTTGCAGTTGACCATTATGTAATCGGTGATGTTAAAACTGTTCTTGAAAATCTCTTGCCACTTATTAAAAAAGGTGATAGAGCAGATTGGCTCAAAGCTCTCCAGGAGTATAAAGCAGTTGACTATGCTCCACAGGATGATGACTCACAGATTCTTCCTCATCAGTTAATTGGTGCAATCTGCGATATGGCAGGGGAAGACACTGTTGTTGTAACTGACGTTGGTCAGCATCAAATGTGGTCTGCACAGTATGTTCATCACGTAAATCCAAGAGGATTCCTTACAAGTGGTGGCTTGGGTACAATGGGTTACGGCTATGGTGCAGCAATTGGTGCAAAAGTTGCTCTCGGTGATAGTAAAAAGGTTGTACACATCACAGGTGACGGTTCGTTCCATATGAACCTTAATGAAGCTTGTACAGCAGTAAGCTATAATCTTCCTGTTATTACAGTTATTATGAATAACA
>CALEIS010000009.1 GCA_937877675.1 uncultured Clostridia bacterium
AAAAAATAACCATTGACTCTGCTACAATGATGAATAAGGGACTTGAACTTATTGAAGCAGTATGGCTTTTCAATGTTCATCCGTCAAAAATCGAGATTGTTGTTCATAGGGAAAGTATAATTCATTCTGCCGTTGAGTATGATGATAATGCAGTAATTGCACAGATGGGACTTCCTGATATGAAAATTCCGATTCAGTATGCTCTCACATATCCCGAGAGAATTGAATCTCTTACAGGTGAGTTGGATTTAACTAAATTAGGTACTCTTACATTCTACAAACCTGATTACGATACATTCCGTTGTATGGATGTTTGTCGTGAGGCAATCACTCGTGGAGGACTTTATCCTGCATTTGCAAATTCTGCAAATGAACAGGCAAATCTGATGTTCAGAAAAGGTGAAATCGGATTTTTACAGATTGCAGAGTTAGTTGAAAAAGTTATGAACGAAGCACCAAAAGTGGAAACATATACGGTGGATGATGTTTATAATGCAGATACTCTTGCAAGAGAATTAGTACTTAAATACGCAAAACAATAATTTAAGAAAGCAGTGATTTTTTGGAAATCTGGTCAAAGGTATGGCCATTCTTAGTGGCAATATTGTTCTTTGGACTTTTAATATCAATACATGAGTTAGGACATTTCGTCTTTGCAAAACTTTTTAAAGTCAAGGTCAATGAATTTGCACTTGGTATGGGACCTGCTATTTTCAAAAAGAAAAAGGGCGACACAACCTATGCACTCCGTCTTTTGCCAATTGGTGGTTATGTAAGCATGGAGGGTGAGGACGAAGAAAGTGCCGACGAAAATGCTTTTAATCGTAAAAAGGTGTGGAAAAGAATTATAATTGTTGCCGCAGGTGCAATTATGAATCTGATTTTAGGTGTTGTAATTGTTGGAACAATTCTTTCGATGGATGATTTGATTGCAACAAACAAGGTGCTTTATTTCCACGAAGGCGCAATCAGCCAACAAACAGGACTTCAGGAAAATGATGAAATCCTTTCGATTGACGGAAAAAAAGTATGGTCAGGAATGGATGTTTCATTCCTTATGGCACGAAGTGACGATGGTGTTTTTGATATGACAGTCCGTCGTGATGGTGAAAAAGTTAAACTTGAAGATGTTACTTTTGAAACTAGAAAAGAAGGCAAGTTTACACATATTACTTATGACTTTGTAATTCTTGGGGAAGAGCCCAATGTGCTGAATGTTATTGGGAATTCCTTTAAACAATCCGCATCTATGGCAAGAATGGTGTGGTTAAGCCTGTTTGACCTTGTAACAGGACAATACGGATTAACCGATTTGTCGGGACCTGTGGGAACTGTAAATATAATTGCAGATATGGCATCAAGTGCCACTCAAAGCAAAGAGGGACTTATAGCAACTCTTAATATAATGGCATTTATATCAATTAACATTGGTGTTTTCAATCTTATGCCATTACCTGCGCTTGATGGTGGCAGACTTTTCTTCCTCATTATTGAGGGAATTCGCAGAAAACCAATAAAGCCAAAATATGAGGGCTTCATTCATGGTGCAGGTCTTGTACTATTATTACTTTTGATGGTGGTAGTAACTTTTAATGATATTGTAAATCTTATAAGGAATTAGGTGTGATTTATGATAGAACGTAGAAAAAGCCGAGTTGTAACGGCAGGTAATGTTAAAATTGGTGGTAATAATCCTATTTCTGTTCAGTCAATGCTCAATGTTATTGCAGAGGATGCAGAGGGAAATGTTCGTCAGGCAGTTGAACTTGAAAAAGCAGGTTGTCAGATTATCCGTCTTACTGTACCTAATAAAGAGGCAGTTAATACATTATACGCAGTTAAAAATGCTGTGAAAATTCCTGTTGTTGCAGATATTCATTTCGACTATCGTTGTGCTTTGGAAAGTGTTGCAGCCGGTGTAGATAAAATTAGAATTAACCCAGGCAATATCGGTGATGACGAAAAAGTTCGTGCAGTTGCAAACGCTTGCAGGCTTCATAATGTGCCAATCCGTATTGGTGTGAATTCAGGCTCACTTGAAAAGAATTTACTCAGCAAATACGGCTCACCAACACCTGAGGCTATGGCTGAAAGTGCTATGTATCATATTTCACTTCTTGAAAAATTTGATTTTAACGACATCGTTGTTTCAATAAAATCTTCTGATGTACAGAAGATGGTTAAAGCATACAGATTAGTTGCAGATATGTGCGACTATCCTTTGCATTTAGGTGTTACCGAAGCAGGTACACATAATATGGCACTTGTAAAGTCAAGTATTGGTATTGGCTCACTTTTACTTGATGGCATTGGTGATACAATTCGAGTTTCAATGACAGCAGACCCTGTAACAGAGGTTAAGGCAGGATATGACATTTTAAAGGCGGCAGGAATTAAAACAGACTGTGCCCAAATTGTTTCTTGTCCAACTTGTGGAAGAACAAAAATTGATTTAATCGGTCTTGCAGATAAAGTTGAAAAAGCACTTGTAAACTATGATAAGCCAATTAAGGTTGCTGTAATGGGTTGTGTTGTTAATGGCCCTGGTGAAGCAAAAGAGGCAGATATAGGTGTCGCAGGTGGCGACGGTTGTGGTGTTATTTTCAAACATGGTGAGGTGCTTAAAAAAGTACCTGAAAACGAAATCGTAGATGAACTTTTAAAGGAAATAGAAAAAATATAACGGTGAATTACATATGGCAGTAGTAAAATCACTTTTTGGTGAGTATTTTGACTGTGGACTTAATCCCGATATTGCTTATGCAGATATTGTAGGATTTGCTGTTTCACATGAGAAAATGAGTGCAAAACTTACCATTAAGCCTTACAGAAAAATTGAAGAAAGCCGAATAGAAGCTCTTGGAAGACAACTTTCAAGGGCTGTCAATGTTAATATAACTATTGTTTGTGACGAGTCAAGAATCGGTTTCCGTACGGAGTTTATGGGACTTATTGTTGAAATTTTAAGGGATAAGGTAATCGTTGCAAACGGATATTTTAATAATGCAGAGTACGAAATTCAGGGCAGAGAGTTAAAAGTTTCTCTCAAAAAAGGTGGAAAGGATATTCTCCTTTCTGCAAACTGTGATAAGGAAATCGAAAAAATTATCAAAGGTATTTTTGGCGTTGAATATACTGTAACTCTTATTCAACAAGAAGATTTCAACACAGAACTTGCTGTTGATAATATGCAGAAAAAGGCTGATGAAGAAATTCGCAGAGAAAAGAATATTCCTGAGCCAACAGCATCTGTTCCTTCTGGTGAGCCAAAGCCACATGTTGTCAAAGATGGTTTCCCACTCTATCTTGAAACACAGAAAGCTATTTACGGAAACATTATTCGTACTGCTAACTTGCAGAATCTTTGTGATATTTCCATTGAAAGTGGTGCGGTTGCAGTCTGGGGTGAAGTTTTCAGTCTTGATGTTCGTACAACTCGTGACGGAAAAAATAATATTATCAATTTTAATATTACAGATAAAACTTATTCATATACAGTAAAGATTTTTGAAACTTGCGCAAATGCTAAAACATTCCTTGATGCGTTGAAGGAAGGTGTAACAGTACTTGTTTATGGTAAGGTTACATTCGACAAATATTCAGGTGAAAACATAATCTCTGCAACATCTGTTAATACAGTTACTCCTATCAAAAAACAGGATAAAGCAGAGAAGAAGAGAGTTGAATTGCATCTTCATACAAATATGTCCGATATGGATGGTATGACAGGTGCCGATAAACTTGTTAAACGTGCAATTCAATGGGGACACCCTGCAATTGCAATTACTGACCACGGTAATGTTCAAGGTTATCCTGATGCCATGAAAGGTAAGGGTAAGGATGATATTAAACTTATCTATGGTGTTGAGGGATATCTTATTGACGACATTGGCGACCCTGAAACCCCATGGGAAAAGCTTCCAAGATATCATATTATTATTCTTGTACAGAATAAGGTAGGTCTTAAAAATTTATATAAGCTTGTGTCATTGGCACATACGACATATTTCCATACAAGACCTTGTATTCCTCGTTCAAAACTCAATGAATTACGAGAAGGTATTATTCTTGGCTCTGCTTGTGAGGCAGGTGAGTTAATTAGGGCAATTCTTCTTGAAAAGAGTGAAGAAGAAATTGTCAAGATTGCTGAATACTACGATTATCTTGAAATTCAGCCTGACGGAAATAACAAGTTTATGATTGATGCTCATTCTGACCCTAATGCGAAAAATCCTGACAGAAATAAAGAGTATAACAAGATTAAAACTCTTGAAGATATTCGTGATATCAATCGTAAAATCATTCATTTGGGTGATAAATTAGGCAAATTGGTTTGTGCAACAGGTGACGTTCACTTTATGGACCCTGAGGATGCAAAATTTCGTGCAATTCTTATGGCAGGTAAAGGCTTTGATGATGCAGATGACCAAGCACCACTTTACTTTAAAACAACTGATGAAATGCTTGAGGAATTTGCATACTTAGGTGAGGATACAGCATTTGAAGTTGTTGTTACAAATACAAATAAAATCGCAGATATGATTGAACAGGTAAGACCAATTCCTGAAGGTACATTCCAACCATCAATCCCTGGTGCAGAGCAGGAACTTCGTGATATATGCTGGGCAAAGGCAAAAGATTGGTATGGTGACCCTGTTCCTGAATATGTTGCCGATAGACTTACACGAGAACTTGAATCAATTATCAAACACGGATTCGCTGTTCTTTATATTATTGCACAGAAACTTGTTTGGGACTCTGAAGCACATGGCTATCATGTTGGCTCACGAGGTTCTGTTGGTTCATCCTTCGTTGCTACAATGGCGGGTATTTCAGAAGTTAACCCATTAGCACCTCACTATCGTTGTCCAAAGTGCCGTCATAGTGAATTCTTCCTTCACGGTGAATATGGTTCAGGCTTTGATATGCCACCAAAGAATTGTCCACATTGTGACATTCCAATGGTTCGTGACGGTCACGAAATTCCATTCGAAACCTTCCTTGGTTTCCATGGTGACAAGGCTCCCGATATTGACCTTAACTTCTCAGGTGACTATCAGGGTAATGCCCATAGATATACAGAAGAACTTTTCGGTCGTGACCATGTGTTCAAAGCGGGTACAATCGCAACTGTTGCTGATAAAACTGCTTATGGTTATGTTAAAAAATATCTTGATGAACGTGGCAAGGTTGTAACTCGTGCCGAAGAAGACAGACTGACAAAGGGTTGTACAGGTATTAAGCGTACAACAGGTCAGCATCCGGGCGGCATGGTTGTTGTTCCTAATGAATTTGATGTTTATGATTTCACTGCAGTCCAATTCCCTGCAAACGATACAACATCCGATATGGAAACAACTCACTTTGACTTCCATTTCTTGCATGATACAATCTTGAAACTTGATATTCTCGGTCATGATGTGCCTACACTTTATAAACATCTTGAAGATATGACAGGAATTCCTGTTATGGATGTTGATGTATGCGACCCTAAAATTGTTAGTCTTTGTACAAGCCCAGAGGCATTAGGACTTACTCCTGAAGATATAGGTGTTCAGACAGGTACTCTTTCAATTCCTGAAATGGGTACGGATTTTGTTCGTGGAATGCTTATGGAAGCACAACCAAAATGCTTCTCTGACTTGTTGCAGATTTCAGGTCTTTCTCACGGTACTGACGTTTGGCTTGGTAATGCACAAGAACTTATCAAAGATGGTACTT
>CALEIS010000010.1 GCA_937877675.1 uncultured Clostridia bacterium
ATGTCAGGTACTTTCCTTGATTTGGATGTTCCACCAACACTTATTTCTTTTGCTATTGCTCCTATCAAAAAGCAGGATGTAATTAGTCCAGAATTCAAAGAAGCAAATCATCCAGTATATCTTTTCGGTGCAGCTGATGAAGGTGCTGAAAGTCTTAAGGCTACATGGGAAAAATTCCATGCTCTTTGTAAAGAAGGCAAAGTAAAAGCTGCTTGGGCAGTAGAACATGGTATCGGTGAAGCAGTTATGAAGATGTCATTCGGTAATAACATCGGTTTTGCTTCAACTGCAGACCTCAAAGAAAATTGGCATCTTGGTATGTGGGGATTCCTTGTTGCAGAACTTACTGAAGATGTTGAAATTCCAGGTGTTATGAAACTTGGTACAACTACTGAAGAGCCTGTAATTAAGCTTGACGATGACCGTGCAACAATTCAAGAACTTTATGAATTACATACTTCAACACTTGAAGATGTATATCCAACAAAGGCAAAAGAAGATAAAGGTGAAATTCCTACATATTCTTTTGATGGCAAGTGTGAAGCTTCTTCTGCTAATAAAGTTACTAAACCTAAGGTGCTTATTCCTGTATTCCCAGGTACTAACTGTGAATATGACTCAGCTCGTGCAGTTGAAAAAGCAGGTGGTGAGGCAGAGATTTTCGTAATTAGAAACCTTACTGCAGAAGATGTTGCAAAGAGTGTTGAAGGATTCTCTGCAAAGGTAAGAGAAAGTCAAATAATTTTCATTCCTGGTGGCTTCTCAGGCGGTGATGAACCAGACGGTTCAGCTAAGTTTATTACAGCATTCTTCCGTAACCCTGCAGTTAAAGAAGCAGTTACAGACCTTCTTGACAATCGTGACGGTCTTATGTGCGGTATCTGTAATGGTTTCCAGGCTCTTATCAAACTTGGTCTTGTTCCTTATGGAAAGATTATTGACACTGACGAGAATTGTCCTACACTTACATTCAATAACATCAGTCGCCACCAGAGTAGAATTGTTCATACAAGAATTGCATCTACAAAATCTCCATGGCTTAGCCTTATGAATGTAGGCGATGTTGTTAACGTTCCAATTTCTCATGGTGAAGGTAAGTTCCTTGCTTCTCCAGAGCTTATTGCAGAACTTGCTGCTAATGGTCAGATTGCTACACAGTATGTTGACCTTGAGGGTAATGCTACATCAAATATTGACTTCAATCCAAATGGTTCATTGTGTGCTATCGAAGGTATTACTTCACCTGATGGTCGTGTATTTGGTAAAATGGGTCATAGTGAGCGTATCGGAGACGGTCTTTATAAAAACGTTCCTGGTGAATATGACATTCGTATGTTTGAAGCAGCTGTTAAGTATTTCAAATAATTATAAATATAACCTGAAGATTTAAAAGTCTTCAGGTTATTGTTTTTTACATTACATTGTATTATAATTATTTTGAGGTGATTAATATGGCAGTAAGATTTAATGATAATAAAGAAATTGTAGAAAAAGTAAAAGCAGGATTAAAAGCAAAAGATGGATATTGTCCATGTAGATTGCTTAAAACGGAAGAATTTAAATGTATATGTAAAGAATTTCGTGAACAGATTGCAGACCCTGATTTTGAAGGTTATTGTCATTGTAAACTATATTATAAATCAAAAGATTAAAAAAGAGGCTATGATTTAACATAGCCTCTTTTTTTACATATTACTCACTCTATAACTTAATGTCATTAAACTATCACTTAAATGGACATTTTCAACTGCAATATTAGGAAAATCAGCAGCAATATCATAATGGCTGAAATTCCAAAATCCTTTAATTCCTGATTCGACAAGTTGTGGTGCTAATTCTTTTGCAGCACTACTAGGAATACAAAGAACAGCGACGGTAGGGGAGTTGTCTTTACAGAAATTATATATACCATCTGTGTGTCTAATTGGTAATCCTCGAAGCATTTGTCCTGAAAGCGCTTTGTTTCTATCAAAAACACCTATAAGATTAAAACCTCTTTCTTCGAAGGACATATGTAAAGCAACGGCTTTACCAAGATTACCTGCACCTATCAAAATGGCTTTGCGATTTTGATTAACGCCAAGTATAGTGCCAATTTCATTGTATAGACTATCAATGTTGTATCCATATCCCTGTTGACCAAAGCCACCAAAACAATTCAAATCTTGTCTGATTTGTGATGCAGTAAAACCCATTTTTTGAGATAAATCTTTTGATGAAATTCTGACTACTCCGTTTTCCTTTAATTCACCAAGAAATCTATAATATCTAGGAAGACGTTTTATGACAGAATTTGAAACGCCATCATATTTAGTCATAAATCTTACCTCTTATGAAAGTTTTTTTACTGTTTCCATTACATAGTCACCAAAGTCACTACATGTTGCACCGTTGTCACGGCCTGTAATTGTAAGTTTCTTTTCTTCAAACATACAGATATCAAGTGCTCTTTCAAGCAAATCAGCTTCTTTTTGTTTACCAATATGTGAAAGAAGCATTACAGTTGCACGAAGCATTGAACAAGGGTCAGCATATTGACCTCTGCCTTCACGTACCATACGAGGAGCAGAACCGTGAATTGCTTCAAACATTGCATATCTCTTACCAAGGTTAGCACTACCTGCAGTACCAACACCGCCCTGGAATTCAGCAGCTTCATCAGTGATGATATCACCATAAAGATTTGGAAGAATGAATACTTTAAAGTCTTTTCTTCTCTTTTCATCAATAAGTTTAGCTGTTGTAATATCAACATACCATTCATCAGTAATGATTTCTGGATAATCTTTACCAATTTCTTTACAAATTCTTAAGAACTTACCGTCAGTTGTCTTAATAACGTTTGCCTTGTTGATAATAGAAACTCTTTCTTTGCCGTTTCTCTTTGCGTAGTCATAAGCAATACGAGCAATTCTTTCAGAACCTTCAGTTGTTGTAACAACAAAGTCCATAGCAAGTTCATCAGTAACATTAACACCTTTTGAACCAACAGCATATGCACCTTCTGTATTTTCACGGAAGAATGTCCAGTCAATTCCTTGGTCTGGAACTTTAACAGGGCGAACATTAGCAAAAAGGTCAAGCTCCTTTCTCATTGCAACGTTTGCACTTTCGATATTTGGCCATGGGTCGCCAGCTTGAGGAGTTGTTGTTGGTCCTTTAAGGATAACATGACATTCTTTAAGTTCAGCAAGAACATCATCAGGAATTGCTTTCATAACTGCAACGCGATTTTCGATTGTAAGTCCGTCAATTACCTTGAACTCAACTTTACCTGCTTTTACATCGTCAGCAAGCATATATTCAAGAACTCTTGCTGATTCTTTTGTGATAATAGGGCCGATGCCGTCACCACCACAAACACCAATAATAATTTTATCGAGTTTTTCAAAATCAACAAAATCTTTTGTTGCCTTGATTTTTTCATTTCTTGCAAGTTGTTCTCTTATAAGAGCTTCATATTTAGCAAGAGCTTCTTTAATTTGATTTTCCATAATATTTTCCTCCTTAGAATGACTCTTTAGTGTAGTTTAATAAACCACCAGCAAGAATAATATCTTTTTGACGCTGTGAAAGGTCATAGTTAATTGCATATTCTTCATTTGTTGTGAGATTGAGAAGGATAGCTGGTTTATTATTTATAATTGCATCTTTAATGCCTTTAAGACTTAATTCATCACCCTGTGAAATCTTATCGTAATCATCAGCATTAGCAAAAGTAAGAGGTAAAATACCTGCATTAATAAGGTTAGCACAGTGAATTCTTGCAAATGATTTTGTAATTACTGCTTTAACACCGAGATAAAGTGGAACAAGTGCAGCGTGTTCACGTGATGAACCTTGACCGTAGTTAGCACCACCAATAACAATACCTTTTCCCTCTGCTTTAATTCTTTCAGGGAATGTTTTATCACAAACACCAAAACAATACTGAGAAAGGAAAGGAATGTTTGAACGATATGGGAGAATCTTAGCACCAGCAGGCATAATGTGGTCAGTTGTAATATCGTCACCAACCTTAAGTACTGCTTTTGCTGTAATATCATCACCCATAGGTTCGCTTGTAGGGAATGGTTTAATGTTAGGTCCATACATAACCTCAACATCTTTTGCTTCTTCCGGTGATGCTGGCATTGCAACCATATTATCATTGATGATAAATTCATCAGGAAGAATAATTTCTGGGAATTCGCCTAAATCTCTTGGGTCAGTAAGATAACCTGTAATTGCAGATGCAGCAGCAACTTCAGGGCTAACAAGATAGATACCAGCATCAGCTGTACCTGAACGACCCTCAAAGTTTCTGTTGAATGTTCTAAGTGAAACACCAGCTGAGTTAGGTGATTGACCCATACCAATACAAGGACCACAAGCACTTTCAAGAATACGAGCACCCGCATCAATCATATCAGCAAGAGCACCGTTCTGTGAAATCATGTTAAGAACCTGTTTTGAACCAGGAGCAATTGAAAGGCTTACTGCTGGATGTACTGTCTTACCTTTAAGAATAGCAGCAACTTTCATCATATCAAGAAGTGAGGAGTTTGTACATGAACCGATACAAACTTGGTCAACTTTGATTTTACCGATTTCTGTAACTGATTTAACTCTATCAGGCATATGAGGACATGCAGCCATAGGAGCAAGTTCAGATAAGTTGATGTTGATTACTTCGTCATAAACTGCATCTTCGTCAGCTTTGAGTTCAACCCAATCTTCTTCACGACCCTGTGCCTTTAAAAATGCTTTTGTAATATCGTCAGAAGGGAAGACTGATGTAGTTGCTCCAAGTTCAGCACCCATATTTGTAATAGTTGCACGTTCTGGAACAGAAAGTGTAGCAACACCTTCGCCACCGTATTCAATAATTTTTCCAACGCCACCCTTAACAGTCATGATTCTAAGAACTTCAAGGATAACGTCTTTTGCAGCAACCCATGGGCTAAGTTTTCCTGTAAGATTAACTCTTACCATCTTTGGCATTGTAATATAATATGTACCGCCACCCATAGCAACAGCAACATCAAGGCCACCTGCACCCATTGCAAGCATACCAATACCACCACCTGTTGGTGTGTGACTGTCAGAACCGATTAAAGTTTTGCCTGGTTTACCGAATCTTTCAAGATGAACCTGATGACAAATACCATTACCAGGACGTGAGAAACGAATACCACGTTTTTTAGCAACACTTTGAATAAATCTGTGGTCATCAGCATTTTCAAAACCTGTTTGTAATGTATTGTGGTCAATGTATGCAACAGAAAGTTCTGTCTTTACTTGTTCAATACCCATAGCTTCAAGCTCAAGATATGCCATTGTACCTGTAGCATCTTGAGTTAATGTCTGGTCAATTTTAAGTCCTACCTCACTACCTGGTGCCATATCACCGCTAACAAGGTGAGATTTAATAAGTTTTTGTCCGATTGTCATACCCATTTTGAATCACTCCTTGGACTTTTTCATTTTTTTAACAATCTT
>CALEIS010000011.1 GCA_937877675.1 uncultured Clostridia bacterium
TGCAGGGTCAGGATAATGGCTTGGGTTGTCAATTTCAATAATATCACCATTTGTAAGGTGAACTTTATAAATAACACTTGGAATTGTTGTAACAAGGTCAAGGTTATATTCTCTTTCAAGTCTTTCCTGAATAATTTCAAGGTGTAAAAGACCTAAGAAACCACAACGGAAACCAAAGCCCAAAGCACCAGATGTTTCAGGTTCAAAGGAAAGTGCAGCATCATTTAATTGCAATTTTTCAAGTGCTTCACGAAGATTTTCATAGTCAGCACCATCAGCAGGATAAACACCACAGAAAACCATTGGATTAACTTTTCTGTAACCTGCAAGTGCTTCAGTTGCAGGGTTTTCAGCAGTTGTAACTGTGTCACCAACACGAGCATCACTAACAGTTTTGATTGATGCAGTAATATATCCAACCTCACCTGATGTGAGTTCTTTTTGTGCTTCCATAGCATTTGGACGCATATAACCAACTTCAACAACATTGAACTCTGCACCTGTTGCCATCATTCGCATTGTGTCACCAGGTTTAATCTTACCATCCATAACACGGACATAAACGATAACACCCTTGTAACTGTCATAAACAGAGTCGAAAACAAGTGCACGGAGTGGCATATCATCATGATTTTCAGGTGGTGGCACAAGGTCAACAATGCTTTCAAGTACCTGTTCAATATTCTGACCTGTTTTTGCAGAAACACGAGGAGCTTCGTCACAAGGAAGACCAATAACTTCTTCAACTTCGTTTGCAACTCTGTCAGGGTCAGCAGCAGGAAGGTCAATTTTATTGATAACAGGCACTAATTCAAGGTCGTGGTCAAGTGCTAAATATGTATTAGCAAGTGTCTGTGCTTCAACACCTTGGGAAGCGTCAATAATAAGCACAGCACCCTCACAAGCAGCAAGTGAACGTGAAACCTCATAGTTAAAGTCAACGTGACCAGGAGTGTCAATAAGGTTTAATTCGTATGTTTCACCATCTTTTGCCTTGTAGTCAAGCTTAACAGCATGAGCCTTGATTGTGATACCACGTTCACGTTCCAAATCCATATTGTCAAGTAATTGTTCTGTCATATCTCTTTTTGCAACAGTTTCAGTAAGTTCCAAAAGTCTGTCGGCAAGAGTACTCTTACCATGGTCGATATGAGCGATAATTGAAAAATTTCTGATGTTGTTTTTCTTAGCCATATATTACCTCATAAAATGAATTAAATACTATTTTTAAATCCGTTGCCGAGAATCTGCTTTGATTGTGTAACAATGAAAAAAGCATTTTCATCGGCTGATTTTATTTTCTTGATAAATTTTTGTGTTTGGTTGTCGTGACAAGCACAAAGGAGCACATCCTTTTCTTGTTTTGAGTAACCACCTTGACCTTTAAGCACCGTAACACCACGGTTAAGGTCGTTTAAAATCATGTGACGAATTTCGTCACCTTTTTCAGTTATAACCATAATTGTAGCACCACGGCTAACACCATAAATCACATAGTCAAGGACTTGTGCACTTATGAAGGTTACAACTGCTGCATAAAGCATAGCATCAATATTTCTATAAACGATTCCGCCAAGCAAAATGACAAAACCATCAAAAATGAGAACGCTTTTTCCAAATGAAAAATGTGGATGATTTATCTGAATCAACTTTGCAATAATATCAATTCCACCGGTTGTGGCATTTCGGATGAATATTATTCCCAATGAAACGCCAACCAAAGCACCACCGATGGCGGATGATAAAAGTAAATCGTTTGAATAAACGGGCAAAAAGAAACCAGAGTCAATTATGATTGAGGTAACAAATGTTGCCCAGATAGTGCGTTTTATGAATTTTCCACCGAGTTTTTTCAATGCAATCAGAAAAAGGGGGATATTCATTATAAAAATAGCAGTACCGATTGGAATGTCAAAAAGGAAATTGAGAATAGTTGCAATTCCTGAAAAGCCACCGTAGAGAATACCGTTTTTGGCTAAAAAGCAATTAACGGCAAGGCTCATTCCCATACCACCCAATATAAAAACGCAAGTATCAAAAAGAAATTCTTTTAAATCATTCAGACTTATTTTCACCTTGGTCATCTCCAGAACAGTTGATGACTTCATTAAGCAGGAGTTTTAATCTTTCGTTTTCGTTTTTTAAGTATAAATACCCTATAAGAGTTTCAAATCCCGTAGCATAATGATAGTCACATCCGCTTTGGTTCTTTGGTGTGTGGGATGTGTGAGCGTTTCTACCACGCTTAAACACATCCATTTCTTTTTCCGTAAGTAAAGGCATAATTTTTCTCATAGCTTCTGCCTGAGCCGATGCCTTAACAGATTGAACCGAAAGCTTATGTAACTCCCCAACGGGACGATTTGCCTCACAGACAAGTTTTTCACGGATAAAAAGGGAAAATACTGCATCACCTGTAAAAGCAAGTGTTAAGGGACTTAATGTGTCCACTTTTATATCTTTGTCATATAATCTCATATTATAAATCCTTATGGAACATAATCAAATTCAAGGTCGTAAATGCTTACTGTGTCACCCTCGGTAATTCCTTTGTCAATAAGTGCCTTGATAACACCACGTTCTTGAATTACTCTTTGGAAATACTGGAGTGATTCATAGTCATCAAGGTCAGTTTTGCAAAGAATTCTGTAAATCCAGTCTGCCTCAACAATGTAAACTCCGTCCTCAACAGTAATTGTAAATCCATCGTTACTCTTTTTAGCAATAACTTCCATTGGAATTTCTTCAGTTTCATAATGTTTAACAGGTGGAAGAGTGTCAAGCATACGAGCAACTGAATTTATAAGCTCTTGTGTATTGTGCCTGATTGGAGCACAAATTTCAAAATATTCGTAACCCTTGCCTTCAATATATGCTCTGAATTCTTC
>CALEIS010000012.1 GCA_937877675.1 uncultured Clostridia bacterium
AAAGCACACGAAGTTCAATCTGTGAATAGTCGGCATCAGCTAAAAGACAACCATCCTTTGCAACAAAGAATTTTCTCATTTCTCTTCCGATTTCTTTTCGTACAGGAATATTCTGAAGATTTGGTTCAGTTGATGAGATTCTTCCTGTTCTTGTTTCTGTCTGAATAAATGAAGAGTGAATTCTTCCGTCCTCACCGATAACTTTGAGCAGTCCCTCACAGTACGTTGAATAGAGTTTTGAGAGTGTTCTGAACCATAAAATTTTATCAATAATCGGATTTTCATTCTGCAAACTCTCAAGGACATCTGCATTTGTTGAATATCCACTTTTTGTCTTTTTCTTTGCAGGAAGCCCCATTTTTTCAAAGAGAATTACTCCCAACTGTTTTGGTGAATTAATATTAAATTCTTCTCCTGCAAGTTCATAGATTTCTTCTTGAATTTGCTTTAATTCACCGCTGATTTTCTGTGTAAAATCTGCAATACCCTTACGGTCAACCATAAATCCTAAATGTTCCATACTTGCAAGTACTTCGGCAAGTGGCATTTCTACTTTATAGAGAAGATTTTCTTGTTCATTTGCTTCAATTTCTGTTACAAGCCTTGTGCTCACGGATTTCATTACTGCACATTCCATGGCTAGTGGCAAATCAGTTTTCACCTTTGGAATAGGTGCTTTGTATTCCTCACAAAGTCTTAATGGATTATATCCGTTTGCAGACGGATTGAGAATATATCCTGCCAAGGATGTGTCAAGCGCCATACCCTTGATTTCAATATTGTTAAGGAATGCAAAACGATATAAAAGCTTTGAATTATCAGTATATTTCTTGATATTTTCGTCTTCTAAAAGAGACTGAACAAACATAAAATAACCAAAATTCATAGGTTCAAGGTGATAAACTGTATTATCACACAAGAAACAGAATTGAGGGTTGTCCAAATCCTTATAATCAACAGTAAAATGTGCACATTTTTCTGTCTTGATTTTATCTAAAAGTTCATATGTGCCAAAGTCAGTTACAAAGTTTAATTCCTTTGTTTTTTCTTCTTTTCTCTCCACAGTAGTTGGTGCTGAAAAGTTTAATTTTTCGATAATTTTAAACATTTCAAGGTCAGCAAGCATCTCCCTTGCTTTGCTTTCATCTGCATTTTGTGGAATTAAATCTTTTAAATCACAATCAATAGGCACATTGTTTATAATTGTGCCAAGGGTGTAGCTCAAAAATGCTTTTTCCTTGTCTGTTACAAGTTTATTTTTAAGATTTTCTTTAATCTCAAGAGTGTCAATATTATCGTAAATATTTTGAATTGTACCAAATCTCTGAATTAAATCCCCTGCTGTTTTTTGTCCTACACCAGCAACACCTGGAATACAGTCGGAAGCATCACCTTGAAGCGCTTTAATGTCAATCATTTGAATTGGAGTTACACCATATTCTTCCTTGATTCTTGCAGGAGTATAGATTTCGGTTGTAGTTGTTCCCATTTTTGTATGTGGAAGTAAAACTGTTACATTGTCACGGATAAGTTGGAAGGAGTCACGGTCACCTGTTGCGATAAAACAGGAGTCACCATCTTCACACATTCCTGCAACTGTACCGAGAATATCGTCTGCCTCATAGCCTTCAAGGGATATGATTTTATAACCCAAAGCAACTAAAAGTTCTTTGAGCACTGGTAACTGTTGTGCCAATTCAGGTGGCATTCCGTGACGATTTGCCTTATATCCGTCGTACATTTTGTGACGGAATGTTGGTGCTTTAAGGTCAAACGCAATAGCAACACCGTCAGGTTTAACCTCATCACGAAGTTTCATTAAAATTGTCAAAAAGCCATAGATACCATTGGTAAATCTACCGTCCTTGGTAGATAAAGCACGGATACCGTAAAAGGCTCTGTTTAAAATACTGTTACCGTCAATTGCTAAAATTCTCATATCGCAACTCCAAAAATCTATAATCATAAATAGTATAACATAATACAAAAACAAATACCATACAAAATGTAAATTTCCATTCGATAAATTGGAGTTTGTCGGGATAAACAATTCGTAGGGGTCGGCGTCCTCGACGACCCGCCGTTGGTTTATCT
>CALEIS010000013.1 GCA_937877675.1 uncultured Clostridia bacterium
ATGGTAATATCAATGCAGTTATGGATGGTGACCTTGACGGATTTATCAATGCATACCTTAAAATGCAGTCACAAAAGAATTTGGAAAACAGCTAAACATGGTTTGACAAAAAGAACTGTATTGTGATATATTTAATTAACAAATTATAAAAAGGTGATGAAAAATTATGAATATAACGTTAGACCCTATGACTCTTCTTGGTCTTGCTTCAGCATCTGGTGTAGTTGTCCTTCTTGCTGTAATTGCTGATTATGTTTTATCTTCAATAGGATTTTCAAGAATTGCACTTCGCAGAAACATCAGCAACAACTGGCTTTCATGGATTCCAGTTGTTAGATATTGGACAATTGGTGCAATTGCCGACAGTTATGATGAAAGAAAAGAAATTAAGAGAAGATTAAGATTCTTTTTGGTAGTATTAGAGGCTGCAAAGTTTGCAATTATTATTCCTGTTTTGATTTACTCTCTGCAACTTCTTCCTTATTTCATGGAGTATGGAATGGATTTGTTTACTTATGACCTTAACAATATTCTTCTTTTAGTACCAATCGTTGGAGCTTCATCTGGAATTGTGATAATTAATACAATCATGAAGGTTTGTTACACAATTGCGATTTACAAGGTTTTTGAATCTACCGTACCTAAGAATGCACTTGTTTTTACAATTATTGGTACAATAATTCCTCTTCTCAATGGTGTGTTTGTATTCGTTTCAAGAAACAAAGGATATGACTACATCAGTGCTTATTACGAAGATAATGAAGCCCAAGAGGAAGAAGCAGACTTAACAGAATTAGTTGAAGAACAATAAAAAAATAAAGACCTCATCAGAGGTCTTATTTTTTTGCTTTATTTCTTTGCAGATTTTTTAACTTTCTTTAAGTCTTTCTGTTTTTGTCTGTCTTCGATATTTACGATATAAACACAGAATGACCAAGCGAGAATACCAACCATCAAGAACAGAACTGCATAGAATCCTGTGTCTAAGCGTAAGGTCACTATTCTACCGACAAAAGTAAGAGCAAGGTTTACTAAGAAGCCTTCAACACCAATAAGTTGAGAAATTGAAACATCACGACTGATAATTGGCGCTGCAAAACTTTCAGTAAAGATAATAGAAGAAATGATTGCTGATACTATACCTACTGCAGAAAGAATCATGATAACTTTTTCATTTTTTGTGAAAATCACTGTAACAACAATTACAAGGGCAATTACCAATGTGAATGCTAAGAGTGCTGCAGAGATAATAGCAGGTCTGAGATGTTCATTTTCCCAAAGGTTAACAGATTCAGTACTACCAGCGAATGGTTCAAACAATTCAATCATTTTTTTAATAGAAAGCTTTTCGTAGGTAACGTTTGAAACTTTTGCTTCGCAACCTGAAATCAAACCCATGAGATTACCTACGACTGTTGGTGAACCGATTTCAATATAGACTAAACTTAAAAAGTAAACCACTGGGAAAGTAGCAATTGATAAAGCGATAGTAATTACTTTATACACAATATCAAAAGCAGAAAACTTTGGCTTTGCTAATTTTGGAGTTTTTTCTTTATTTTTCTTCATTTCAATCACCTCATTTACCCCAAGAAGAGTTAAGCTGTACTGTTCTATTGAATACAATATTATCATCAGTTGAGGTGATATCTACGCAGAAATAACCCTGACGCATAAATTGGAATGTATCTCCAACTTTAAGACCATCTTTGAGGCCACCTTCAACTAAGCAGTCTTTAAGGATAACGAGAGATTCTGGGTTAAGATTTTCTGTAAATGCTCCTGCACTTTCGTCTGATGGGTTTTCCTTGTTGAAAAGTCTGTCATAAAGACGAACTTCTGCTTTGAAGGAGTCTGCTTCACTTACCCAATGAAGAGTGCCCTTAACCTTTCTTCCGTCAGGTGAGTTACCGCCACGGCTTTCAGGGTCATAAGTACAGTGAACACAAGTTACATTACCATTTTCGTCTGTGTCATAACCTACACATTTAACGAAATAAGCACTCTTAAGACGAACTTCGTTACCTGGGAAGAGTCTGAAGTACTTTTTAACTGGTTCAACCATAAAGTCTTCCTGCTCAACGAAAAGTGTCTTGCCGAATGTAACTTTACGAGTACCCATTTCAGGATGGTCTGGATGAATTTCAACATCGAGAGTTTCTGTCTGTCCTTCTGGGTAGTTATCAATAACAACCTTTAATGGACGAAGGACTGCCATTGCACGAGGTGCATTTGCGTTGAGTTCATCACGAACACAAGACTCTAAAAGACCATAGTCAACTACTGAATATGCTTTTGAAACACCAATTTTCTCGCAGAAGTTTCGAATTGCTGCAGCAGGATAACCACGTCTTCTCATACCGCTGAGAGTTGCCATTCTTGGGTCGTTCCAACCATCAACAATACCTTCGTTAACAAGTGCCAAACACTTTCTCTTACTTGTAAGACAATAGTTAAGGTTAAGACGAGCGAACTCAATTTGTCTTGGTGGAGTTGGAATGTCAAGTGCCTGTAAGAACCAATCGTAAAGTGGTCTGTGGTTTTCAAATTCAAGTGAGCAAAGAGAGTGTGTAACACCTTCTTTAGCATCTGACAATGGATGAGCAAAGTCATACATTGGGTAAACACACCATTTGTCGCCTGTTTGGTGATGTGGCACATGAGCAATTCTGTAAATAACAGGGTCACGCATATTGATATTTGCAGCAGCCATATCAATCTTTGCACGAAGCACTCTTGCACCATTTGGGAATTCGCCATCAGTCATTCTCTTGAATAAATCGAGGTTTTCCTCAATGCTTCTTTCTCTATATGGACTGTTTTTACCAGGCTCTGTAAGAGTACCACGATATTCTCTGATTTCATCAGCAGAAAGGTCATCAACGTAAGCAAGACCTTTTTCAATGAGCTTTACTGCACATTCATAGATGAAATCAAAATAGCTTGATGCGAAAAGGCAATTGTTCCACTTGAAACCAAGCCATTCAATATCCTCTTTAATAGCATCAACATATTCTGTATCTTCTTTTTGTGGGTTTGTGTCGTCAAGACGAAGATTACATTCGCCCTTGTATTTTTTACTTGTTGCAAAGTTAATGCAGATAGCCTTTGCGTGACCAATGTGAAGATAACCATTTGGTTCAGGAGGGAAACGAGTCTGAACTTTGTTATAAACTCCGTTTTCCAAATCTTCATCAATAAAGTCGTGAATAAAATTTGAAATCTTTGTTACTTCTTCCATTTTTGTTCCTCTATGCTTTATATGAATTTATTGTGTTATCAATTCTGTTCATTACCTCGTCAACGCCTAAAACCTGCATAATGTAATACAAATCAGGAGTATTTGTACGGGAAGTAATTGCAATACGGATAACTGTTGAAACATCACCCACATGGCCTTTGAAAGCATCTGGATTCTGTTTGTATTCCTTAACATTTGGAGTAAATCCACAAGCAGAGCAAAGTTCCTTGATTTTGTTGAACCATTCCTCTTTGCTGTCGTTTGCAGAGTAAACTTCTTTATATTTTGCAAGAATTTCTATTGCATCTTCCTTGTTGATGTTTTCTGGAAGTGTTGAGTCAGGAGTGTAAAGTTCATTGTAGAAGAATGAAACATAATTCTCCACTTCTTCCCAACATGCAATATCTTTTCTTGGTTTTGGATTATCACGGTCAATGTTTAAGATTGCCTTTGCTTTTTCACTGTCAGCAGTGAAAAGGTTATAAAGTTTTTCGTTATAATCTTTTGCCCAAGCAACAACTAAATCATAAACCTGCTGGTTAGTCATAACAGAGATAACATTTTTTGATACGTCGTTGAATTTAACCATATCAAAAAGTGCACCTGAAACGCTCATTTTTTTAAGGTTAAATGGGAATTTAGAAATATCTTCTGTCTTATTTGCCTTTCTCCACTCCTCAAAGTTAGAGTTGAGAATTGTAAGCATATATTCCTTAACAGATGCTTCAGGATAACCTTTTTCAATGTAGTAAGAAACATTTGCCTCAGGGTCTTTTCTCTTTGAAAGCTTTCTCTTACCACCATTTTCTTCTTTCATGATTGGGGCAATATGAGCATACTTAACAGGTTTAAAACCACAAGTTCTGAAAAGTTCAATGTGAAGTGGTACAGAAGCAATCCACTCGTCACCACGAACAACATGAGTTGTACGCATCAAGTGGTCGTCAATAGCGTGAGCAAAATGGTATGTTGGAATTCCGTCTGCCTTTAAGATAACAACATCATTCACATTTTCGCTCATTTCGATTTTACCCTTAATCATATCGTCAAAAGTGATTTTTCTCTGTATATCACCAGTTGAACGAAGACGAACAGTATATTGAGCACCACTATTAAGTTTTTCAATGATTTCATCGTCAGTAAGGTCACGGCATTTTGCATATGCACCATAGTAACCCTTAATATCTTCGTTTTCTTGCTTTGCACGGATGTCGTCTAAATCTTCAGGAGTACAGAAACAAGGATAAGCCTTGCCTTCTTCCATAAGCTTCTTTGCAAAAGCACGATAAATTGCTCGTCTGTGGCTTTGTGTATAAGGACCATATTTACCGTCTTCACTGTCAAAGCCCATAACACCTTCGTCAGGTGCAACACCGAAAGCTTTAAGACCTGTTACAATACCTGTAACGCCATCTTCAACTTCACGTTTCTTATCAGTGTCTTCAATACGGAGCATAAACACGCCGTTTGTTGTCTGAGCAGTAAGTTTTGAAGCAAAACCTGCATAAAGTCCACCAAAGTGGAGGTAACCTGTTGGGCTTGGAGCAAATCTTGTTACTCTTGCACCTTCTGCTAAATCTCTTGCAGGATAAAGCTCTTCATAATATTCTGTGGACTTGTCCACATCTGAAAATATAAGTTCAGCAATTTTTTTGCAGTCTGTCATTTTTTTACCTCTTCGTAGGGGTCGGCGTCCTCGACGACCCGTGAATTATTCAACCAAGCTTAATTCTTCTTGTATATCGTTCAAAATCTTATTTGCATCTGCCCAATAAGCATCTTTTCCATTATAGAAAACTAAAAATCCAATATTATCATCAAGCATTTCTTTGCCATGTTCACAGAAATCGTGTATTTCTATTGATATAGCATTATCTCCATCAGCAAACATTTCTGCAAATTGTTTTTCTGACCATACAAGTAAGTTTGTGTAGTTTTCATCATCATAAGTTGCATAACCATGTTCGTTTGACAAAAGCCAAACTTCTTCACGGTCAACAACCGTACTTATGAAATTTCTATATCTTTTTTCGGGTGATGCAGATAAAAGTCCTTCAATTCGGTTCATTTGTATCATTCCCTCAAATCTTAATGTGCGGACGGGCACGGAGACCCGCCTCTACAAATTTTGCTATATGTTCTAATTATTCAGGAAGAATTGCGTTTGTTGTGATGTATTTAACACCATTATCAAGCATTGTATTAAGCAACTCTGCTGTGTCAACTGTCCAACAAGCAGCAGTAAGATTGTTATCGTGAATTTTCTGAATCATTTCAGGATTTCTACATGCGAGTTTAGCCTCAAAAGCAACACCAAATCCATTTTCGATACATTCGAGAAGCTTTTCGTCCTTAATGCCGTGCATAAGGAGCCAAAGTGTCATATTTGGTGAAAGACGCTTGAATTCACGAAGCACTGATGCGTGGAATGAGATGAGAATTACATCATCTTCAATATCATAAGCACGGATAATGTCAAGAAGGCTCTTAACCTTGTTGATTCTCTTATCCTTAACTTCAATCATAGGTTTGATATTTGCTTTTTTACAAATTTCAATATACTCTTCTACAAGGCAAACACCTGCGTTTGGATAATTCTGAATGTTTGCACCGTTTGTGAATTTAACTTTCTTAAGCTCCTCATAAGACCAGTTTTTAACGTCACCTTTTTCCTTTGCCATGGATTGGAGCATATAGTCATGGATAATAACCCATTTTCCGTCAGTTGTGCAGTGGACATCGCATTCAAGAGCATAATAATTATATTTTGCTGCCTCTTCAAAAGCTTCAATTGTGTTTTCAGGCACGATTGAAGAAAGTCCTCTGTGTGCTGTAAAGTGAACATCTGATAAATTTTTGTCAGTAGCGTTAGCAACAGGGAGAGTATCCTTTGCTTTTTTCTCACCATATCTGATGCCTGTATAAGTCATTCTAGCAGAGATTGCGAGAGCAGCAGGAATAGCAGCGGCAACACCTAACTTTATTAACTTTTTAGTAGATTTTTTCATTATTAGCCCACCTTCATTTTATATGAATACAATTATAGTCATTATACAATATAAAGAGAAAAAAGTAAACTGTATATTTAGAAAAAATCCGAAAAATACAACTATCTGTTGAAATGCGACACGGTATCGGAATATGCTCGTAAACTTGCGTTTTTTATATATGTGTGTTATAATGACTCTATATTGGATTATTATGTGGAAATATGACATTTTTTAGAAAGGAGCGATTTGTGCCATGGGTTTTTTTAACCATATGTACGAAGAAATTTATTATGTCGGTATTCAGACTCTTAGGTATGGAAAAAGAATTTTCAAGTGGCTCTTATCGTTGCTTTTAAAACCAATCAAAGCATTGGGAATGCTTGTTTTCACCTTGATTATAGTTATAAATAAACATGCTTTGAGAACATTTCACAAAAGTGTGGATGATTTCAAGAATTTGATTAAAGATGCTAAAAATGTAAAGCGTTCTCAGAGTGTGGATGAGGTAAAAGGAAAAAAGAAGTTAGGTTATTATATCCGTGTAGCCACAAGACGATATAAAAGTGCATTTAAATATGTGCTTAACTATGCTGCGCCAGTAGTATGTTTTGTGCTATTGTTGAATATTATCAGTTTTTGGTCAAGTGCAAACTTTGCCCTTGAAATTAACTACAAAGATGAAGTTATCGGATATGTGCAGAACGAATCCGTGTATAAGGATGCCCGTAAAATGGCTTATGACCGACTAGGGATAAAGGCAGATACGGTGTCTGCAGATATTACTGCACAGGACAGGGATTTGATTGATTCTGCTGAGTATAAAATTGTTGTGGTCAAGCGTAACAAAATAAATAATGCCTATGAAATTTGTGACAGGATTATAGAGAAGTCCGATGAAAAAATCACTAATGCTTGTGGTATATATATAGATGGTAATTTCGTTTGTGCAGTTAAAAACGAAACAGATGCCTTGAGTGTTTTTGATAGCGTTTTAAGTGAGCATGAAACGGATGATAGTAATGCTGTTGTCAGTTTTGTGGAGGATATAGACTATGTTCAGGGCTTGTATCCTGACAACGAACGAATTGTAAAAGATGCGTTGTATTTGCAGACCAAATTAAAGTCTAACAGAAGCGAAGCAAAATATTATACTGTGCAGGAGGGGGACACAATCTCTCAAATTGCTGAAAAGTATGATATCGCAAGTGCAGATATTTTCTGGCTTAATCCAGAATTGACTGAGCAAATATATATCGGACAAACTCTTCTTATCCAGAAAGAACAAAAATTTATTCAAATTCAGACAACAAAAACAGTGGTTGAAGAAGTTGAAGTTCCTTACGAAACAATAAAGATAAATACGGATACTCTTTATGTGGGAGATACTCGAGTAGTTACCAAGGGACAAAAAGGACTTGACCAAGTAACAAAACTTGTTACTTATATTGATGGTGAAGAGGTTTCCACAAAAGAAGTTTCCAGAGTAGTAGTAAAAGAATCAGTAAGTGAAAAAATCCATGTGGGAACAAAGAAAAACAGTTCAATTCCAGGAAATATAACGTCCTATGGTGGACGATTTGTATGGCCTACAATCGGTGCATATCAGATTTCATCGGATTATGGGTATCGTAACTTTGGTGACGGATGGCATGGAGGAATCGACATTGTTCGTCCAGGTGGTAGTACAGGTTGTACAGTTGTTGCAGCTGAGTCAGGAACAGTTGTATTCTCAGGATGGAAGAACTCAGCGGGTTACACTGTAATAATTGACCATGGTGATGGCTTGAAAACTCACTATTATCATATGAAACAGGGCTCTTTAAAGGTTTCCACAGGTCAAAAGGTTAAACAAGGACAAGCAATCGGACAAATTGGTGCATCGGGATATGTAACAGGTGCGCATCTCCATTTCGAGGTAAAAGTAAATGGTAAAGATGTTAACCCAAAACCATATCTTGGCATTTAAGGTGAAGAAGATGAAACAATATATAATTGCAGGATTAAAAACTGAATATGCTGTACGTGGAGAACTTTTAGGAACTCGTTCAGAAAAATATAGTGCCGAATTTGACAGTGCAGAGGCGGATATCAGAATTGAGTTGAGTGACGAATTTCTTAAGATGAAGCAAGCTAAGCACCCACATCTGACACCAGACGAACACGAGTATATGTGGACGGGGGAAGCATTTTATAACAAATTATTAAAATTTGATGGCATGATGCTTCACTCTTCATGTGTTGAAAAAGATGGTTATGCATATCTTTTTTCAGCAAGAAGTGGAACGGGAAAATCTACACATACACATCTCTGGTTAGAGAATTTATCGGGTACAAGAATCATCAATGACGATAAACCTGCGTTAGTTTATGAAGATGGCACATGGTATGCGTGGGGAACTCCGTTTTCTGGTAAAACTGATGAAAATGTAAACATAAAACTTCCAGTTAGAGCAATTATATTCTTACATCGCAGTGAAGAAAACAAGGTGGAAAAAATTCCTGCTGCAAAGTCCGTGGGACTTTTAATTGAACAGACAATAAAACCAATGCAGAGAGAAATGGCTATGAAAATGCTTGATATGGCAGATTTGCTTTTAAGAACTGTGCCTGTGTTCTCTCTAGGGTGCAACATGGACCCTCAGGCAGCAGTTGTGGCATATAACGAGATAGAAAGGTTGATAAAAGATGAAAATTAAAGATGGATTTATTCTTAAGGATGTTGCAGGTAGTAAAATCGTTATTGCAATTGGTGAACAAAGATTTAATTTTAATGGGGTTATCACATTCAACGAAGTTGGGGCAGATGTTTTTAATATGCTTGATGGTAACAATTCAGTTGAAGATATTGTTGTAAAAATTTCAGAAGAGTATAATGCTCCTTATGAAGTTGTAAAAACAGATGTAGAGAATTTGATTGAGAAGATGCGTAAGCATAATCTTATTGATGAATAAAAGAATGGGCTGTTAAAATGAAGGATAAGTCGGTTTTTAAGTGGATATATACCAATTGTGGTGGACGTATTAAAGAAGGTGCAGTACTTGTGGTGCTGAACGCCTGGTCTGCTTTGTGTGTAACTATCTTTGCTCTCTTGTCACAAAGGGTCATGGATAGTGCTCAAAATGGTGACAAGGAAGCCTTGATAAAAAACGCATTCTATCTTTTCCTTGTAATTATTTCACAGATTTTATCACGAGTTACAGCTTCTTTGGTTGAGGCTGTAAGTCAGGGCAAGGCAGAAATTCACCTGAGAACAAGCGTGTTTTCAAGCATTCTCAGAGGTGAATATGCAAATTATGTTGAAAAACACAGTGGCGACCTTATGACAAGACTTACTGCAGATGTGCAGATGGTTAGTGATAACTATGTTCATATTTTTCCCGCTATGATTGCTTTTGTTGTGAGAATTCTTAGTGGTGCTGTTGCGTTGTATCAAATTGATAAAAATTTTGCAGTTGTGTTTGTATTTTGTGGAACTTTGATTGCACTTGTGGCGGCATTTTCAAGAAAGCATATAAAGAAATTACACCGTAGAGTTCAGGAAAAAGACTCAAAAGTGCGTTCTTTTATGCAAGAGATGATAGAAAATATGTTTGCAATAAAAGTTTTTGGCATTGAAGAAAAAATCATAAAAATCTCAGGAAGACAACAGAAGAAATTTTATCGTGAAAAGGTAAAGAAAAGAGGATTCTCTATAATTGCAGGGATAAGTTTCTCGTTGGCTTTTGCAATAGGTTTCCTTGCAGCAGTTGCTTATGGTTCATATGGCGTTCTCAATGGAACATTGACTTTTGGTTCAGTTGTTGCTATTGTTCAATTAGTTAACCAGTTGCAATCACCAGTTGTTGGTGTGACAGGTGTTTTACCAGCATTTTTTGCAATGACTACATCTGCACAGCGACTTATGGAAATTAGTGGGGAAAAAGACGATGTCACTGAGGATGTTTACATCGATTATGAGGACTTTGTGAGCATAAAGGTAAGAGATGTTGTATTCGGATATGGTGAGGAAAATGTTGTTTCAGGTGCTTCCTTTACTGTTAACAAAGGCGAATTTGTGGGAATTAAAGGACCTTCTGGTTCAGGCAAATCTACAGTTCTCAAATTAATAACAGGACTATACCCCGTTGATGACGGCAAGGTAACTGTAGAAACAAAAGATAAAGAATATGACTGTAAATACACAAGAAAACTTTTCTCTTTTGTTCCTCAGGGTAATATGCTTTTCAGCGGTACTGTACGTGAAAATTTAACTATTCTCAATCCGGAAGCAACGGATGAAGAAATACATAATGCATTGACTACTGTGTCTGGCGAGTTTGCTTATGAGCTTGAGGGTGGTTTAGACTTTGTTCTTGGTGAAGATGGAACAGGTATTTCTGAAGGTCAGGCACAAAGACTTGCAATCGCAAGAGCATTGTTGGCTGACAGTAAAATATTACTTATGGACGAATCGACAAGCGCTCTTGATGCAGAAACAGAAAAGAAAGTCATTGATAATTTAAGACAGATGAACGATGTCACAGTTATTATTATTACTCACAAAGAGGCTGTTCTTGATAGGTGCGACCGTCTGATTACTGTGGCAAACGGCAAAGTAGAAGAAAATTAAAAGTGATAGAGTTTTTTGCTAAAAATTATTGCAATAATTTAGTTAATTTGCTATAATAAAATAGCTTATGAAAAATATTTTTATTTAGGAGTATCGATATGGAGTACAATACAAAAAATACTCAGGTAAACGAAGGCATCGATTTTCAGATTATAGCACAGTATGCTGTTCGTATCTTCCAAAAGTGGTGGGCAATCTTACTTAGTGCAGTTATTTTCGCAAGTGCAGGTTTTGTTATCGCTAAACTTACATACGAAGCAAAGTACACATGTACAATTGAATTTGCTATCAGCAATAAGACAGAAGCAGAAAATTACGGTGGACAGACATCGTCTGACATTAATGCAAGTAATATGCTTGCAAAGAACTTTCTCCACTTAACTACTACTCTTGACTTCTTGGATATTGTTGCAGAGGATTCAGGATATAGTTTGAATGGCAAACCTCTTACAGGACGTATGGTTAAGCCAATGGTTAAATCTTCCAATGTAGAAGATACTTCATTTATTACAGTTACCATAACATCTACAAACCGTGATGTTGCTTATGCTGTTGCAAAAAGCTATGTAAATAATTTCGAAGAATTTGCTATGAAAATCTTCCCTAACACAAATGTGGAAGTTTCAGCATATCCAGTAGAGCCAGACGGAGCAAATGCCGACAATAGCGTATTCTTATATTCACTTCTTGGATTTATACTTGGTGCTGGTATCGTAGTTCTTGCAATTTGCATCATTATCTTCATTAAAGATACTGTTAAAGTTCCTGATGATATTACAAACAAACTTAATCAGAAGATTATCGGCTCAGTTGTTCACCTTAAGAAAGCTGCTGATACTAAAAACCTTCTTATTACAGATAAAAAGACCGGATTCATGTTCATCGAGTCATTTAAATTGATTCGTACAAAGCTTGAAAATATTGCTAAGAGACATGACTACAAGGTATTTGTTTTCACAAGTGCTATGGAAAATGAAGGTAAAACAACAGTCGCAACAAATACAGCTCTTGCTCTTGCAAAGACAGGTAAGTCTGTTCTTTTGATTGATGCTGACCTTCGTAAACCATCAGTTTACAAGGAACTTGGTATTTCTGCTACTAACGACTTAGGTCTTCCTGGTGTTGTTTCAGGCAACAGAACATTGAGTGACTCAATCAAGTACTTTGAAAAATTCAATCTCTTCCTTTTGGTTACAAGCACACCAATCGCAGAGTCTGCAGAACTTTTATCAGCTGATGAAATGTCAGATGTAATGGATGCAGTAAGAAACGAATTCGACTATATCGTTATTGATACTCCTCCTGCAGGTCTTGTTGCTGACGCAAGTATCATCGCACAGTATGCAGATGCTAATGTTATGGTTGTTCGTAGAGACCGTTCATCAATGCGTAGAATTAGAAGAACAATTGATGATATGGTTGGTACAGGTAAAGAAGTTGTTGGTTGTATTTACAACGATGCTGAAAACGGCTCAGTTCTTAGCTTCATTAAGAAGAATAAGAAGGGTAAGAAGGGCTACGGTTACGGCTATGGTTATGGCTATGGCTACGGTTACGGCTATGGTTATGGTAGCGACCACGAAAGCAAAAAGTCAAAGAAATAATTTAGATTTATGATTAATCTGCTCGCAGACAGGTTCTTAAAACTTGTCTGTGGGCATAATTTATGTAAAAAGGACAGAAAAAATGGCAGAAACAAAATCACTTCCACCACAAGAGAATAAAATGGGAACAATGCCAGTGGGCAGACTTTTGGCAACCATGGCAACTCCGATGATGATATCAATGCTTGTTCAGGCTTTTTATAATATTGTTGACAGTATTTTTGTGTCTAGAATTAGTGAGGAGGCGCTTAATGCAGTTTCTTTGGCATTCCCTTTGCAACAGTTGATAATTGCTGTTTGTGGTGGTACTGCAGTGGGTATGAATGCTCTGCTTTCTCGTTCATTAGGTGCAAAACAATTTGATAGGGCAAATAAAATTGCCAACTCAGGAATATTTTTATTTTTATGTAGTGCATTGGTGTTTTCTGCTATTGGAATTTTCTTATCTAAGCTGTTCTTTCAAGCACAAACAGATGTAGAGAGTATAGTGAAATATGGTACTGATTACGCACGTGTATGTTTAGGTTGTTCTATCGGCATATGCAGTCAGTTTTGTTTTGAAAAGCTTTTACAGTCAACAGGACGTACAACTCTTTCAATGGTTGCCCAGTTGACAGGTGCTTTAATCAATATAATTCTTGACCCGATTCTCATTTTTGGATGGTTTGGATTGCCTCGACTTGAAGTTTTAGGTGCAGCTATTGCTACTGTATCAGGTCAGATTGTGGCGGCAATAATCGCTATCATATTTAATATAAAATACAACAAGGATATTCATATTAGCTTCAAGCTTATTCGTTGGGATTCGGAAATTATCAAGGATATTTATAAGATTGGCTTACCTTCTATAATAATGCAATCAATTGGTTCAGTTATGACCTTCTGTATGAACAAAATACTTATTGGCTTCACAACAACAGCAACTGCAGTTTTTGGTAGTTATTTTAAACTCCAAAGTTTTGTGTTTATGCCAATTTTCGGACTTAACAACGGAATGGTGCCAATTATTGCATATAACTATGGTGCAAAAAGGTATGACCGTGTTAAGAAAACTATCACCATTACAATGATAACTGCTATAAGTATCATGTTTATGGGACTACTGGCTTTCGAGTTGATTCCACATATTCTTTTGTCCTTCTTTAATGCTTCAGAAGAAATGCTAAAAATCGGTGTTCCTGCATTGAGAATAATAGGTACACATTATGTTTTTGCGGGATTCTGTATTATTGCGGGTTCGGTTTGTCAGGCAATTGGAAAACCTGTTTACAGTCTTATTGTTTCAGTTTGCCGACAACTTGTAGCACTTTTACCATCAGCGTTTTTATTGTCCCTGAGTGGAAATGTTAATCTAGTGTGGTTCTGTTTCCCAATAGCAGAATGTGTATCCCTTGTATTGAGTATAATCTTCCTAAGCAAAACAATGCGTAGAGCAAAGGAAAAGATGAAAGAAATGATTGTTTGATTATAAAAATAAGGTAGATGTTAAACTAAACATCTACCTTTTATTTTTTATTTAATTGTCAGTGTGATGGGATAGGATTTGTTGTTTGGTGTGTCGTCGTATCCACCACTTTGTATCCAGATGGATTTGCCATCGAATTTGTAATCGCAGTTAAAACTAACATTTTCCATAACGCCATTTTCCCATGTTGCCTCTGAAGTGGGGAAGAAGGAATTAGATATATAACACTCGTTCCAATCAACCCATTTGTTTGTTCCTGCCACAAGTCCGCCAGCGTTTCTGACTTCACAACTACGACGAGTGTTGTTGAAAAGGAAATCTTCCTGAAAAACATAGGTAATAGAAAGGTCATGCTTTACGGGGTAACTGATGGTTGCGGTTTTTAACCATTCCCCATCTTCTTCCTTAATGTATTGGGAAAAATATGTTTTACCATTTTCATATACTCTATCAATTTTCATGGAATACCAGGTGTTGACCTTCCAATCATATTCGGTATAAACCTTTTTACCTTCACCCTCCCCACCAAAATCGCCATAGGTGTCAGAGAGAGAAAATTCAACTGTTGGACGAGTGCCATCCTCCAAATCCCAAAGAGAGAATATAAGGACATGTGAGTTGAGAATGTTCTGGAAACCAGCATAACCATTAGTCCAATTGTGTACTGCCCAATAGGTACCCCAGGCATCCTCGGTACATTTCCAATCAATGGTAACTGCATCATATTCAGTTTCTTCGTGGCACCAGTTTATATACATATTTGGAGCATGTCTTAAAAGATGAGAATAATCTGGAAAAGGCTCTGGATTTTCTTCTTTAGTAACATCTTCAGATGAATCTTCTGATTCAGAGGTGCTTTCGGTGACTGAATTCCTTTTGGTTGTGTCATCTTCCTCTGTTGAGACAACAGATTCATTATCTAACCCCTGATAAATGAAATACCCACCAATAAGAATGCCAATTATAAGGACAATGGAAGTCACAAGAATAATAATGCGATTCCTTGTGAAAAAGTTTTTCATCTAACTACCTCAGGGCTTAAAGGGTTTCTGCTAAAGATTTGATATAAGCCTTAAAGTCTTCACCGATTTCAGGGTGATTAAGAGCAACTTCACAGTTAGCCTTCATAATTCCCATTTTGTTACCCATATCATAACGAGTACCATAGTAATCAAGAGCAATAACACCCTTTGTCTGTGCAAGAGTTTTCATAGCATCAGTAAGCTGAAGCTCGTTACCTGCACCTTTTGGTGTGTTTTCAAGAATATCAAAAATTTCAGGTGGCATAACAACACGACCAAGAATTGAATAGTTTGACATAATTTCTTCTGGCTTTGGTTTTTCAATCATATCTGTGCAGTTGAAAGTGTTTTCTTCAAGCTGTTCAACTTTAAGTGAGCAATATTTACAAACATCCTTTGCAGGAACTTCTTTAACACCAACAACACCTTTGCCGTATTTTTCATAAGCATCAATAAGCTGTTTTGTAACAGGCTCTTTATCTGAAATGAACACATCATCACCATAGAGAATAGCAAAAGGCTCATTACCTACAAAATTCTTAGCACAAAGAACAGCATGACCTAAACCGCCTGTTTCTTTCTGACGAAGGAAATATGTATTGCAAAGCTGTGAGCATTCAAGAACTGAATCATAAAGGTCTTTCTTGTCAGGGTTTTTACTGAGTTTATCTTCAAGCTCATAAGCATGGTCAAAATGGTCTTCGATAACGCCTTTGCCACGGTTTGTGATGATAAGCACATCAGTAATTCCTGATTTTGCTGCTTCTTCAACAAGATATTGAATAGCAGGTTTATCAACGATATTGAGCATTTCCTTAGGAACTGCTTTTGAAGCAGGAAGAACTCTTGTACCAAGTCCTGCTGCAGGGATAATAGCCTTAGTAATTTTCATAATTATTTCTCCTTTATATCAAATTAATATCAATGAAGTAACATCATCAATATCAATTCAAATCCAAAAATAAAAATCTTTTCAACAAGCACGGACAAAAAGGCGATGCCGTAGGATGCTTTACCCGTTTTGTAAATAAGCAATGAGCGTTCTTTCTCGTCGAGATTTTTTTCGTTGATTTTTTGTATTTCAGTTACTACATGTTTATAGTACCATTTGTTTGCATTAAGTGCTATAAATATATTGACTGCAATAGTGGAAATACTCTGGAAAGCCATAAGTCCCACACCAAGGTAGTTCTGTTTGTAGGCGTTTAACACTTCCTGAGATAGCTCAGTCAATGTTGCTTGAATTTCCTCGTCTGAAGCACTTGAATTTGAAAGGTTTTCAAATTGCTCCATATATTCCAAATTTGCTTCATTTAATCTCTGTACAGGTGGTAAGAATGAAATAAATGAAAGACCAAGTAAAATCGCCATAAAGATAACGCCCAACTTGTGCATCTTTCTGTAAAAGAACCAGTAAGGAGCAAAGAAGAGTGCTGCCCAGTTGATAGTTCTTTTTCCACCCTTTATATAGAAGAACTTTTGAATATATTTTAACGCATCAAATTGCACAAAGGATGCAACATCTAAAGTGCTAACCCCATCTTCCAATTCTTTAGGAAACAGATGTATTGGGTTGTTTGGTGATGGGGGAGGGAATGGTGATTCAAAGTTAGTAAAAGGATTGTCGCTTTGATTCTTGTTCTGCTCATTGTTTGTATTTGGTTTAAAATCTTCTTTAGGTTGAGTGTGTTCCTCTTCCTTGAAAGAAGGCTCCCATCTGTAACCACTTTCATGCAAATCGGAGTTTTTGCATTTTCCGTTCTGCTTGTAACATTCCCTGTGATGTGGTGTGCCACAGTAAGGACAAACAACAATGTCGTCCTCAGGTTGAAAAGCACTTTCACACACGGGGCATTTTTCATTTGTAAATCTAAATTTGTTTTCTGCCATTATTATACATTCCAACTGTTAATATATTTTTCCTGTTCAGGAGTGAGTATGTCGATTTGAGTTCCCCAACTGTTGAGTTTTCTCAAAGCAACTTTTCTGTCGATTTCTTCAGGTACATCGATTACAGAAGGAGTAAGCTTTTCGTAATTTTTTACGATATATTCTGCACCAAGAGCCTGAATAGAGAAGCTCATATCCATAATTTCTGCAGGATGACCATCGCCAGCAGCAAGGTTAACAAGTCTGCCTTCTGCAATAACGCTGATTGTTCTGCCATCAGCAAGAACATATCCCATAATGTTGTTTCTTTGTTGTTTGATTTCAACTGCCATTTCTTCAAGGTCAGGAAGATTTATTTCAACATTGAAATGACCTGCATTACAACAGATTGCACCATCTTTCATGTTTTGGAAAGCTTTTTTTGTGATAACATCTTTGCAACCAGTAACTGTAACAAAAAAGTCACCCTCTTTTGCCGCCTCTGTCATTTCCATTACAGAGAAACCATCCATTCTTGCTTCCATAGCCTTAATTGGGTCGATTTCAGTAACGATAACCTGTGCACCAAGAGCATTAGCTCTCATAGCAACACCTTTGCCACACCAACCATAACCTGCAACAACAACTTTTTTACCTGCAACGATTAAGTTTGTTGTACGATTGATTCCGTCCCATACAGATTGACCTGTACCGTAACGATTGTCAAAAAGATATTTACATTTTGCATTGTTAACTGCAATCATAGGGAATTTAAGCTGACCATCCTTATGCATTGAAACAAGACGGATAATACCTGTTGTTGTTTCTTCACATCCACCTAAAACATTTGGTAAAAGCTCAGGATATTCGTTGTGAATAAGGTTAACAAGGTCGCCACCATCGTCAATAATAATATCAGGACCAACTTTGATAACCTCACGAAGATGTGACATATACTCTTCTGATGTAGCGTTATACCATGAAAAAACATTTAAGCCGTTATGTGCAAGTGCCGCCGCAACATCATCCTGAGTTGAAAGTGGATTTGAGCCTGTTACATACATTTCTGCTCCACCTGCAGCAAGTACTGTGCAAAGATAAGCAGTTTTTGCTTCAAGGTGAATTGAAAGAGCAACTTTTTTACCTGCAAAGGGTTTTGTTTCGCTAAAATCTTTTTCTATACTACGAAGTACAGGCATGTGTGCCTTTACCCAATCGATTTTTTGTTGACCAGACTTATAAAGTTCAATATTTCTTACAAGACTCATTTTATTTTCTCCAATTATAAAGTTATATACTATATATAATAGCATAATAGTAGGTAAAAATCAACAATATTCATTTGCCTATAATAACCAAGACAAAATCATTGACAATAATTGCTTTTTGTGTCATAATTACTGGTGTATGTAACCGAAAGAGAAAGATTACGGAGGTTTAAATATGAAATCAAATCTTTTAAAGATAGTGTCAGTAATTATGGCAATCACTTTGGTTGTTTGTAGCTTTGCTTCTTGTAATGTTGCTATTAAAGAAGAGGAACAGGTTATCAAACCTACAGTTGCTACACCTTCAGGTGATAACACACTTCCTAACACTGATAACAATATGAACGTAAATCCTGATATGCCAAATCTCAATGGTAATAATCCTGGTGGAAATAGTGGTACAATTCCAGGTGAGCCAAGTGGTGGCACAACTGGTGGAATAGGTAACAGTATTCTTGGCAACATCCCACAGATTGACTGGGAAGGTACATATAAAGACCTTCAGGCAGCAACAACCCCTGAAAAAATGAGAGAATATCTCCACATGGCAGGATATGAGTATGATGCAAAACAGCAGATTTTCTATACTCACTTAAATCCTTGGCAGAGATTGATGGGCTTTACTGATGGATATGACTTAGCTGCTCCATTTACAAATATGTGGTATCTTACACTTAAAATTGACTTCTCATATGGCGATTATGACTGGAGACTTCAGTGGTGGAAAGGTCAGTATGGTGTTCTCGAAGGCGCTGAGCTTGGTGTTTACACAAGAGATATCGGCTCAAACTTGAATTTTTATGACTGTGCTGCTGACGAAAACCTTCTTAAAATGGAAATGGAATATTATCAGTCAACAGCAAAATACAACAAGGGTGACAGACTCTTCATCAGAAAAGAACAGGAACACTGGTGGCTTACAGGCTTTAAGTTTGGTGTTACAGAGCCAACAAAGTGTGTTGTAGTTGCAACACTTTATGCTCGTGATGAAGATATGGCAGATAAGATTGAAGAGGGTCTTCAGAATGTTACTGACGAAAAGGGTAACTGGAATGGCTTCCTTCCTTATACAGACGGTGCAACAGGTAGTGACTTCTATATCAGAAGTGGTAATGTGTTTAAAGTTATCTGGCGTAAGGCAGGTTATGTAAACTACTACTACATCAGAGATTACATAAATGAACAGCAACAACAGCAGCAACAACAGCAGCAACAACAGCAGCAACCACAACAGCCAGAACAACCAGAAAATGGTGAAGTTACTGAATAATTGAATAATTAAAAATTAAACCTCACAGTACGCTTAATACTGTGGGGTTTTTATTGTAAAAAAATACATATAATAAAATAAAAAAACTTTATCATTATAGTTGAAAAAGTGTATTTTTTAGTGTAAAATAGACAAAAGGATTTTAATATTTAACTAATTTCACAATCTTTTTTGGAGGAATTGTATGAATTATACACTTACAAAGAAACAAGCAAAAGAGCTTGTTGAATCAAAACTTTCACACTTTATTGGGGTTAATCCTAATGAAGCAACAAATGAACAGTTTTATAAGGCTATTGCACTTATCGTAAGAGACATGATGAGTCAGGGTAGAGCAGAATTCTCAAAGAAGGGTTCTGAAAAAGGAACAAAAAGAGTTTATTATCTCTGCATGGAATTCCTTATGGGTCGTTCACTTAAAAATAACCTTTACAATCTTAACCTTACAAAGACATTTGAAAGTGTTTTAAAGGATTATGGTATCAAGATGGATGCTATTTATGATTGCGAACCTGATGCAGGTCTTGGTAACGGTGGTCTTGGTCGTCTTGCTGCTTGTTATCTTGATG
>CALEIS010000014.1 GCA_937877675.1 uncultured Clostridia bacterium
AAAGCAGTAATTGCTATGAGTGGCGGAGTTGACAGCTCCGTCGCTGCTTTACTTATGAAAAATGAAGGCTATACCTGTGTCGGTGCTACAATGCAACTCTATTCCGAAGGGGATTGTTCTGATGCAAAAGCGGTTGCCGACAAACTCGGTATGCCTTTTTACATTTTCCCACTTAAAGAAGAATTCAAACGACTTGTTATTGATAAGTTTATTGAGTTTTATGAGAATGGCAAAACACCAAATCCTTGTGTTGAGTGTAATCGTACATTAAAATTCGGTGCTATGATGGATAAAATGCACGAGTTGGATGCCGATTTTGTTGTGACAGGTCACTATGCAAGAGTAGTCTTTGAAAACGGTGAGTATAAACTCAAAAAAGCCGTTGATGAGAGCAAAGACCAGAGTTATTTTCTCTATATGCTCACACAAGACCAGTTAAAGCATATCAAATTCCCATTGGGTGTATATACAAAACCCCAAATTCGTGAAATCGCAGAAGAAAATGACCTTATAACCGCTCGTAAAAAGGATAGTCAGGATATATGCTTTGTACCTGATGGTGATTATGTAGGTTTTATTAAAAACTATAACAATAAAACATATCCAAAAGGTCTGTTTATGCATAAGGATGGCTTTTCATTCGGTGAACATAAGGGGATTGTAAATTACACAATCGGTCAGCGAAAAGGACTTGGAATTGCCTATAAAACTCCACTTTATGTACTTAACATTGACCCACAGACAAATAATGTTGTTTTAGGGGATAATGAAGACTTGTTCACTGATGAAGTAAGTGCTAAAAATGTGAACATAATCAGCGGAAAAACAATTACAGAGCCAATCCGTGTACTTGCTCGTGTCCGTTATCGTCACAAAGAGCAACCTGCAACAGCATGGCAGACAGAAGACGGAATTTTACATGTGAAATTCGACGAGCCACAACGAGCAATCACAAAAGGACAGTCACTAGTTATTTTTGATGGTGACACAGTACTTGGTGGTGGAGAAATAATATAAGTGCAAAATGCAAAACACAAGGGACGATTAATATCGTCCTTATTTTTTTACCGAATACATTCCCCAAAATGCCGAACACTTTTAATGTATTGCAAACCGAAAAGTAAGGTGATATTATACACTTGCAAGGAGGAATTTCATGAAACTCAGAATTGTAATTGACCCAAATCGTGACGAAGAAATACTCATATATACCCACGAAAAATCACCATTGGTGTGTGAAGTTGAGGAACTTGTAAAGAATTATTCTGTTGATTTAATAGGATATACCGAAAATGAAACAGTAAAACTTAATTTAAACGATATTTACTGTTTTTTTACAGAGGATAACAAAGTGTTTGCATTGACTGAAAATGAGAAATACAGACTTAAATCAAGGCTTTATCAGTTGGAAGAAAACCTTAATGATAATTTTGTTAAAATCAATCAGTCCTGTATAGCAAATATCAAAAAGATAGATAAGTTTAAAGCAACTGTGGGTGGCTCGTTGACGGTCATTTTCAAAAATGGGTATGTAGATTTCGTGTCACGAAGAAATCTCAAAAATGTAAAAGAAAGGTTAGGTTTGTGATATGAATAAATATGTAAAAGAATTTTTTCACCGTGGACTCATATTCGGCGGATTTGGACCAATAATTTTAGGAATTATATATCTTATACTTTCCAAAACTGTTGATAATTTTACAATAAGCGGTGGCGAAGCATCGTTAGCCATCGTATCAATTTATCTGTTGGCATTTGTTCAGGCGGGAGCAACGGTGTTTAATCAGATTGAGCATTGGTCAATAGGAAAATCTCTGCTTTGTCATCTCTCAACACTCTATGTGGCATATTCTCTTTGTTACATTGCAAACACATGGATTCCATTTGAACCAAAAGTACTTTTAATCTTCACAGCAATCTTTATGGCAATCTACTTTGTGGTATGGGGAATAGTCTATTTCTCAATCAAAGCCACAAGTAAAAACTTCAATGCAAAATTAAAATAATATTGTAAGGGACGAGTTAATCGTCCCTTTTTTTCTATGCCTTATATAAGAAGTTGTTTTAACATATAAATTTGAATTTGTAGGGGAGATTGTTGTAGGGGTCGGCGTCCTCGACGACCCGAACCAAATGAATAGATAAGCCAACGGCGGGTCGTCGAGGACGCCGACCCCTACGAATTATTTATTTCGATAAACTCCAATTTATCATCCCAATTTAACAACACTATCCGAAATTTCCTTAAACACAGGGGCACAGTCGTTTGCGCCTGAAATTCCGTCTTCTTTAAAAATGCTGACGACATAGGTTTTACCATTGAAATAGAAGTACCCACAAAACCAAGTGTGGTTGATTTCTCTGCCATTTTCATACCAACCACTTTGTGCAGTTGCAGTCTTTCCGTGATTATTTGTGATAAAAGAATATGCCTTGTTACCATTTCCGTTGGTGACCACATTTTTTAAAATCTCATCAACTCTATTTGCAGTGTTTTCGTTGATAATTCTGTATTTCTGTGGCAATTCAACCTTTTGAATGGTGTTTCCATCTTCATCAATAATGGCTTTCATAAGAGTAGGGTGTTGATAAAATCCACCATTTGCAAAACAGGAATATGCGACTGCCATCTGTAAAGGACTTGCCAATAATTCACCCTGACCGAAAGAGAGATTTGCAAGTGCCTGTGGGGAATTTATGCTTTCAACTGTGGGTAATTTTCCTGACTTTAAGTTGAAATTGTCAGCCAATTCTATTTGTTTACCAAGTCCAAAATCTGAGCATATAGAAACAAGTCTTTCAGTCCCAACTTTCTGACCAAGGGCGATAAAGTAAGTGTTGCAGGACATTTCCATGGCAGAATTCATATCAACCAATCCGTGGGCAGTATTGTTGCTACATTTGAATTGTGTTGAGCCAATTTTTATACTTCCAACACACTCATACTCAAAATCAATATCATTTTCAATGGCAACTGAGGATACAAAAGGCTTGAAAATCGACCCAACGCTATAAGGGGTTATGGCTCGATTTATGAATGGCAAATTTTCATCATTAACACTTTTTCCAAGGTTGTTTGGGTCAAAGGTGGGTACGGATGCCATAGCAAGAATTTCGTTGGTGGAGCTATCGAGAATCACCACAGCACCCTTGGTGATATTGTGGTTAACAAGGGCATTTTCTGCGATTTTCTGTATAGTTAAGTCTATTGTCAACTGAATTCCCATAGGGGAGTTGTAGCCGCCATTTTTTATACTTATTCCTTCCCCAAAGAGTGGATTTCCAAGAGCATCAACACTCCAAATTGCTCTGATTTCACCCTTTGAAAGGTTGAAAAAGTTTTGATATGCCTTTTCAAGCCCCATAGCACCAACACCATTTTCGTCAAGGTGTCCTATAAGGTGTACGCAGGGCTGATTGCTTGAATATCGGTTAAAAACGGAAACAGACTTAATATGATTTTCGGAAAATGTTTTATTTGTGGGGAAAATAGTAATTTTTCCATTTTTCAAATTGTTGTAAATATTCTGTCTTTCACCATCTGCAACATACTTTTCAATTTTACTCAAAATTTCTGTTGATGGTAGGCATATCGCAAAATTCTCATTCTCACAATTTACAAGTTTTTCCATGTTACGGTCATAAATCATTCCACGTGAAGAGGAAATAAGATAAGATTTTGTCCCTTGAGTGGTAGTTGCTGGGGATGAATCAATGTCTGCAATAATAAACCCAAGATTTACGATAAGCATTCCAAAAACTACACATAAACTAAAATAGGCAAGATAAATCCTTTTAAACATAAAAAATCACCTGTATCAAGTGTTGACACAGGTGGTGTTTTTTAAACTATTTTATGCTTTTTTCTTTTTGAATTTTTCTGCCAAATCAAACTCGGCAAATTTTGTGTTTTCTGTCTTTTTCATAATTGCTTTCATAATGAGATAACCCATAACACCTGCAAATACACCAACACAAACGCCACCGATAACGTCTGTTACATAGTGTACCATAAGGTAGATTCTTGAAAGACCAACAAGAACAGAAACAACTGGGAATATCCAACTATGTTTCTTGTTAAGTACTAAGAACATTGCAATTCCTAACTCAAAAGCAGCAGTTGTATGTCCTGATGGGAAAGACTTGTCACTCTCTACATGTGCACCTGCAAAATTATACCAATTCATAAATGCTTCGTTTTCTGCATAGTAAACGTATGGACGAGGTCTTGCGAAAAGTGGTTTCATAACAAGGTTTGTAAGAAGTGTTCCCACTAAAACTGCAAAAAGAATTGCCATACCAAATTTGCGTGTCTTTTTGAAAGGAATCAAAAGAGCACCCACAACTGCCATAGGGGTCACAAATTCAGAGCCACCAAAGAAGGTGATGAAATTTGCCACAATGTTCATGACAGAACTCTGAATATATTCACCAAAGAATGTGAATACACTCATATCAAATGAGTCAAAAATTGAAAAATCAAAATTCATATCCAATCTCCTTTATTAAATTATGCCATTATTTTACACCTGTTCAATGTGTTTTTCAAGCCTAATTTACCATTTACTACTATTGACAAACCAAAACCACCATGCTATAATACATTTAACATTTAAGTTAAATGTTAAAGGAGTGAGTTTATGGGAATTCAAAATACATTAAAAGCCCTTTCTGACCCTATTCGCAGAGAAATACTCAATATGTTAAAAAGTGGACAGATGTCAGCAGGGGAAATAACCGAAAAATTTGATATAACTGGTGCTGCTATATCACGACATCTCTCGGTGCTTAAAGAAGCAGACCTTGTCCGTGATAAAAGAGACGGAAAATTCATAATATATGAATTGAACGCATCCGTCCTTGAAGAAATTATGCTTTGGATAAAAGATTTGAAAGGTGATGACATAAATGATTAAGAAGAATTTACCAAAACTGATAATTACATCATTAGTAACTCTCATACCAATTGTTATTGGTCTTATTTTGTGGGATAAATTGCCTGACCAAGTCCCAGTACATTGGGATATAAATGGTGCTGTTGATGGCTATGCCACTAAAACACAAGCAATCTTTTTGATGCCTTTAGTGTTAGTTGCATTTCATTGGATTTGTGTTGTTGGAACAAGCCTTGACCCCAAAAAGCAGAACATCAACGATAAAATGCTTACACTCGTTTTGTGGATTATTCCGGTTATATCCTTGCTTATCAATTCAATGGTGTACGCAACAGCATTAGGTCATAAAATTAGTGTTGAAGTGATTATGCCATTGTTTATAGGTGTATTGTTTATTATAATCGGTAACTATATGCCAAAATGCAAACAAAGCTACACAATGGGTATAAAACTTCCTTGGACTCTCAATGACGAAGAAAACTGGAATAAAACACATCGTATGGCAGGTTTTCTCTGGGTAATCGGTGGTGTTGTAATAATGGCAACAGCATTTTTAGGCGCATTCTGGCTTTTCTTTGTTGTGTTAATACCAATGGTATTTGTTCCAACGGTTTATTCCTATCTTTTATATAAGAAGAAAAATAAATAAAATATTTAATAAGGCGGGGTTTTAACCTCGCCTTAATTCTGTATTTATAATTGACATCTTCAAAATCAATGGTATAATATTACTATTAAAGTGGGTACATATATATTGGTATCCAAACTTGAAAGGTGGTAACTCCAATGAGCTACACAGTTGAAGACATTCTCAAAATAGCAAAAGAAAAAAATATTAAGTTCTTGCGTTTGCAGTTTACTGA
>CALEIS010000015.1 GCA_937877675.1 uncultured Clostridia bacterium
ATGTTAACCTTATGACAGGTATGGCTTATGAATATGATGCAGAAGGCAAGGCAACAAAAGTTCCAATGCCTAATGACCCAATTATCGAAGAAATGACATCTGCATTTATGGAAGCAGTTGCTACAACTGACGATGAACTTATGGAAAAATTCTTCGAGGGAGAAACATTTACTCCTGACGAAATTCTTAAAGGTCTTTGCACAGGTATTTTCGATGGTTCAATCTACCCTGTATATGCAGTTGCAGGTCTTACAGGTGCAGGTGTTGACCAGCTCCTTTACAATCTTGCTTGGTCAGTTCCAGGTGCTTTCGGTTATGCAGGTGAAACAGCAAAGAACGAAGATGGTGAAGATGTAATTCTTCCTTGCGACATCAACGGACCTCTTGCAGCAATTTGCTTCAAGACAGTTGCTGACCCATTTGTTGGTAAGATGTCATTCTTCAAGGTTGTTTCAGGTAAACTTACTCCTGATACTCAGGCTTATAATGTTCGTACAGGCGAAGTAGAAAAGATGGGTAAATTTGTTACTGTTAAGGGTGGCAAACAGGAAGACGCTAAAGAAATTATCGCTGGTGATATCGGCGTTGTTACAAAACTTGCAAATGTTAAAACAGGCGACACACTTTGTGATGCTAAGAACATCGTAATTCTTGATGGTGTTGATGCTCCTAAGGCTTGTCTTTCAATGGCAGTTAATGTTCGCAAGAAGGGTGAAGAAGAAAAGGTTGCTCAGGGACTCTTCAGACTTATGGAAGAAGACCCATCAATCACATTCACTATCAATAAAGAAACAAAAGAACAAGTTCTTTCAGGTATGGGCGAACAGCACCTTGATGTTATCGTTTCTAAACTTAAGAATAAGTTCGGTGTTGAAGTTGATTTGACAACTCCAAAGGTTGCTTACAGAGAAACAATCAGAAAATCTGCTGAAGCACAGGGTAAACATAAGAAACAGTCAGGTGGTCACGGTCAGTTCGGTGATGTACATATCCGTTTTGAGCCATGCGACAGTGACGAGCTTGTATTTGCTGAAGAAGTTTTCGGTGGTGCAGTTCCAAAGAACTTCTTCCCTGCAGTTGAAAAAGGACTTCGTGATTGCGTTCTCAAGGGCGTTCTCGCAGGTTACCCAATGGTAGGCGTTAAGGCTACTCTTTATGATGGCTCATACCACCCAGTTGACTCATCAGAAATGGCATTCAAGATGGCTGCTTCTCTTGCTTATAAGGCAGGTATTCCAAAGGCAGACCCAACAATTCTTGAACCAGTTGGTACACTCGTTGCTCGTATGCCTGATGATAACCTTGGTGACATCATGGGTGACATCACAAAACGTCGTGGTAGAGTTCTCGGTATGGGACCTGCTGACGAACCAAGAATGCAGGAACTCACAGCTGAAGTTCCAATGGCAGAAATGGGCGACTTTACAACAGTTCTCCGTTCAGTAACAGCAGGACGTGGCTCATTCTCATTCGAGTTCACTCGTTACGAACAAGCTCCACAGAACATTGTTGAAAAGGTTATTGCTGAAGCAAAAGTTGACGAAGAATAATAACAAAAAAGAAGACGGTCTATCGACCGTCTTTTTTAATGCTTAATTCGTAATGCTGAATGTGTAATTACGAATTATGAATTACGCATTCCGAATTGTTTTATATCATTCTGAAAAGTTCAACGATAATTGTCCACAATCTTGTGCTTTTAAGGATGAACAATACTCTTTGAAGGAATGGAACAAGTCCTTTTTCTGTTTCAAACTCTTTTACATCTTCATTTCTGTCAATAACAAGCGCCTGAGTAAGACACATACCACCTTCACCAAAAAGTTCTGCTCTTACATATTGGAAATCTTCTACTCCCTCAATACTATCAAGGTTAAGAGTCACACCCTTTGTACCGATTTCACCTTTATAAATCACCTTACCATTTGCAATAAACTGAACTGTATGTGCATTTTCAGCCTTTACTGTAACATTGTGACCATTAACTGCAACCTTTGTGAACATAGGATATGGAATATCAGTATTCTTTACATCAAAGCCTTCTTCAGGACCGATAATATCATTACCCTTTGGAAGATTTCTTGTCACCATAAATGATGCGCCATTCTGCATAGTTTTCTTGATGTTTTCATTATTATTTTCTTCCATCATATAGATGTTAAATGAACTGTCAATATTTTCTATTGTATGAGCATCAGTATTACTGAAACCGATAACATTTTTGCCATAAGGAAGTGTGTACATCAAAAGATTGTCCCACAAAATTCTGTCATATGGTGTAACACTGTTTGTTTCATTGAATACTTCCATTCCAAGGCAAGTATCATATTTGAGAAGAATATCACCGAAGAATTTTATGTTTTTAGCATCACTTACAGTAGAAATATCACTAGAACTTTCCAACCAGTCACCAGGATGGTTGATGATTGAAAGTCCACCATTTTCTTGTGTGAACTTCACAGCATCTTCAAAGCCATTTTCCCAACCGCCATAACCATTACCAACATCTGATGGAAGATAAAAAGCATTTACATGCGCCTTTGTGAGAGTCATATTGTTAAGCTCGTTTGCACCAACAACGCAAGTCATACCTTTTCCACGAACTGTACCATCTGCAACAGGATATGCACCTGATGTGATAGCTTCAAATTCTTCGTCAGTTAAGTGTCCAACCTCATAACCTAAAAGTGGCTGGTAGAAATAAAGCCATACTTTTGCAGGTGCTCTATTCCATTCAACACCAGTTACACCGTGGTCAGCATTTGCTAAAAAGTCATAATCACGGTTGTAATACTCCTTAACCATTGTTGCAAGGTCAACGTTACCGTCACTATAAGTTGTGTGAGAGTGAAGTGACCCCTTGTATGCTCCCCATGCACCGTCACCTTCCCAGATAACATCCTCGTAAGGTGAAACAATTACATAATCACTTGTTGCTTCAGCAGCAAAGCCTACAACTGCAAGGCAAGGTGCAAAACAAAGCACCATACAAAGAATAATTGCAATAGTTTTTTTCATAATAATCCCTCCATATTTAATGAAATAATTATATAACAGTTGCAAAAAAATTACAATATAAAAGTTAAAAAGTAATCACCGTTCAAATCAACAAATTTGAATTTATCGGGCTCTTTAACTTGATTTTTTGGCTCCCTTTGACGAGGGCAATTATAATTGCAACGCAGTTCCTTAATTTTGCGCTTTGCACTTTGCATTTTGCATTCAATTCGATAAACTCCAAATTTATAAAAAAGGCAGAGTCTTATACAGACTCTGCCTCCTTGTTATTCACTTTTCTTAATTTGCTTTACAATCTGATTTCCGTAAACTGCTGCACCTGTAATCAGTATTCCTTGCACAACGCTTTCAGGTGATAACCCTAAAATCGCAATAGCACCTAGGATTCCGAAAAACAAAAGTATAAATGGAATATACTTATCAGGAATTTTCTCTGTATTTTTGATTATTGCACCGATTACATTAAGCACAGGAATCAATAAAAGTGCATTTTCCGCTATAAATTCTATCATAAACTCTCCCTATATCACAATACTCACAACAGCACCACAAACGGCACTTATTATGGCAACTACAAATTTATCCCACAACCAACCGGGACGTCTTTTGAGCGCCTCGATACTTGCTTTTAATTCACCAAGTGTCACGAGCATACTGTCAAGTTTTGTGACACTCTGAACTTGGGTAAGCGTTACTTCATTGACCTTTTTATAGAGAATTTTTACATCTTCTTCTACTACTTCAAGTCGGTGATTTAATACATCCATTTCCATCACGACTTACTCCAAATCCTCTTTTTTAACAAAGCCTGTAACATTTTCACCAACAGGTTTCTTTCCAACTCTTGAAAGAGAATTTGTAATCCTTAATCTTCCGTTAAGAACTTTACCATCATAGATATAATATTCACCATCAATGGTTTTTACCTCTGTTGATGCTGTGGAATTCACGAAAAGTTTAGCGTTATTAAGAATTACTTTATCCCCTGCAGAAAATTCTTTTGGTGCAGGCATTGGTGTTGGTGTAGGTTTTATCGGCTCTTGTGATTGCTCTTTTTTCTCGAAACCATTAAGTCCGTTATATTTCATAATTGAAGGATAATGCTTGTATGCTTCATTCAAATCCACATATCCTTGAATCCCCTCTACTCTACCCTTTGCACTCTTCTGCCACATGCCATAAGGCTTAGCAAAAGTAGGTTTATTACTCCACTGAGCAAGCCAAATGTCGTATCTGTTAAAAATCTCATCCGTGAAATAGTTATCAAGCCAATGCTTATTAGCATAAATACTAACATAGTAGCCATAACTTTCCATTTTCTCGCAAAAAGCCTTTGCAATCTGTGAAACCCTTTCTTTGCCCAGAGAAGCAACATTGGATTCTTCCATATCAAAAACTATGGGATATTCAAAGGTCTTACCCTTGATTATCGAATAGCAAAGCTCGGCTTCTTTTTCTGCTTCTGCAACTGTACGAGCATAGGAATAATGATATGCCCCCACAGGAATTCCTACTTTTTTAGCATTTTCATAGTTAGTTTCAAAAAGCACATCTTTATTATCTTTTCCCCAACCAAAACTTGAACGAATCATGGCAAATTGGACACCATCACTCTTAACAAGTGGCCAGTTGATTCTACCCTGCCATTTTGAAACATCTATACCTTTATATACTGACATCATTTCACTCCTTTATATCTGATTTTATTAAAATTTATCATCATAGTTATACATATTCGTCAATATCCAGTTTACATAAACCTCAGTACCTCTTGAGATAACAAAAGGTGTAAGGTGCTGACTTTGTAAAGAAGGGAAATGGAAATAATCACATACTTCAAGTGTTCCACCGTGTATTCCATATTTAGATGCTTGGCTACCTTCTGTACCACCTGAGCTTGAAACCTGTGATGTTCCTACATATCGATTATCAGGATTACCGCTTATATAACCATTTGAAGTTGAAATGATGTCATACTTATTCGCCCACTCTTGCGATAATTTTGCAACTAATTTTTCACCAAGATTTGCACTATATTTACTATTGACAGTTGCCCATATAAAGTCCTTTGTACCTTCACCCTGACTTTGAAAGCTATGGCAAGAAGCAAAAAGAATAGCATCTGAATTTTCTTTCATTATAGCATCAATATATTGACATTCTAACTCTGTTAACGGTGCAGTTCCACAATAAGTGTTTGCAGTTGGTTCATTGTCAGGTGCGTAACTACCCCAATTAACTTCAAAATTTCTTGCAAGGTCAACACCGTTTGCGTTTTTTCTGCCGCCATTGATTACACCATACAAATTGACAAGTGGAACAACAATAAAATGAATATCGTTTTTTAAATTTTTAAGTTTCGGATTGTTTGTGATTTCTTTCATTGTGTTATACAACGAACAAATACCCGACCATTCCGGATGGATACCCGAAATTAAAATAATTTTAGGTTTTTCTGTAGAATATTTTCCTGTTGAGTGTTTTTGGTCAGGATTTTTAAAGTCATATCTGTACAACATATTCCCTTGACTATCTGCACCCAGTTCCTTTTTCGTGATATATAACGGATTGTTTGACATCAATTCATCATAATATCCATAAACAGCATTAACTTTTTCGTAACCCGTTAACGCTGATAATGTAGCATCTGGATATACGGTCACCTCTTCATCAAGTACAAATAATGGTGCTTTGTCAAAAACAATTCTGTCCTTGTTTACAAATTTTTCAATAGGGTTATCATCCTTGTCAGGCTCATCATATAATCTGTATCCATTGATTATAAGGTGTTGTGGCGCATAAGGCAACAACTCTGTGCCTTCATTTAATTGCCATTTATAATCCCTGTTTGCATTGTAATATAAATTTACAATAGCATATTCAAATTCGTTAGGTGTTGTAAAATTGTAGGCTTCGTTTTGTGAATAATACAATTCCTGAGCCATCTTAAAATTGCCCTCTTTATCAAAATAACAGATTCTGTGACAGGCAATACAGGTATATGTTGTTGATGGTTTAAGGTATGTTTTTTCCGTAATGTGATACTGCACATTATCACTCTTTACACCTGACGCATTTAACGCCTTTCCTTTTTCAATCGTCATATGATTAATAAGGTTTGCAGATGTTTTTACAAAATCAGTTTTTTCTTTTGAAATTATCCCATCAGCAATCATCTCACTTGAAATGTCAGGCATATTCACATGCTTTAACTTAACATAATATGGCACATATTCCGATGGCAACACATCACCCTTAACAAGCATCATTGTTTTGTTGGGCATTCTTGTTTTCAAACCGCAAAATCTTACATAACAGTCCTCATTAACCTCTAGTACACCTGTTGTAAAATAGACTCTTGAGCCTGGAATAAAGTCCTTCATAAGGGTATATCTTGCAACAATGTTAAAACATGCTCTATCACTTTCATTAGTTGCAATATACTTACCCGCTTTGACAAAAATATAATCGGTTGTGTAGTAACCATCGGTGGCTTTAAGCTCACCCGTTGTGCTATCAATAACAACATCACTCATATTAGCCTGTTCGTTATAAAGGTTAGCTGATTGCACAAATAAGTTGTTGACACCGTCACCCTGTTCTCCTTTTGGCCCAGTTTCTCCCCTTTCACCTCTGTCACCCTTTTCCCCTTTGAAAGTACCCTGTCGGATTGCTTCAAGTAAGGCATTGATTGAAAAATCATTTACTTTCGCAAGGGAATTATCTGTATCAGGTGACAAATCAAAGGATAAGCAGAATTTCTTTGGCTTGATTACCTGCACTGTATTTCCGTCATCATCAATTTTTATAATATTAAAATAACACTCAACACCTTTTAAGGAACTCATTGTTACAGGAATATCGTATTTTACAATATTTGTGTTTGGGTCAGCTTCAAGATATTCTGTTCTGACCTTTGTTCCTAAAATTGAACGATATTCAATGTAATAACGATAATCGCCTATATATGTAGGGTCAATTTTAAACTGCAATTCGGTTGCATTATGTTCCCACATAACACCAGCATCTTTTGAAAAATCATCTTGAACATCGGGACCTATATCAATAGAAATTATTCTTTTTTCCATCAAATTTCTCCTTTATAGTAATTTTTTAAATGGAATGCTGTTTGAGTAAGTTCGTCCTTTATTTCGTAAAACTTGTTCAAATTGTTTCTTAATTGTCTCACAGCATCCAAATCCCCCGACTCTTTTGCTTGTTTTATGTCTGCCTTGCATTTATCAATAAAGAATTGCTGTAACTGTGCATTCTTTTCATATTCCTGTCCCAATTCATTAAGGGACATTATTTCAGCTTTCAAAAAACTCCCCCTTACGATTTAAAAAGGTGAAAAAATCCCCCTTCGTAGGAGGACATTCATTGTTATAAAACACAACGTATTTTAAATACATATTTATTTTTTCTTCAATGACCTTTACTGTACGATAAAAAGCCGAACGAGAAAGATTATATTTCTCAGCAATTTCTTCCACCAAAAGATTATCACACCAATAATCGTTGGCTATACTTCTTTCGTACTCTGTCAACTCGTTATTCATAACGCATCTTACAGTATCAATCATTCTTTGCTTCTTTTTATAGACAAGGTATTTTATTCCTTTGTCTATTGTGGCTCTATCCATCGTTTCTAAATCTTCCGTGAGAAAAAGATAGTCTTCGTTGGAAATTTCAATTATTTTCTCATTGTTTATCGTAGTAAAACCTCCCCTTTTTGAGAAAAATAAACACAGGCTTTCTGCACTTGTGCTTTTTATCGAACATTTGTTCGCCTTGCATTTACTATTGTAGCCACATTTATTTATTTTGTCAAGAGGTAAAAAAATAAAGTCCCTATAAAGGGACTGAGTTCATAATCTTATGGGATAAAATGAGCAAAAATTATCCACAAAAGCCACGTTTAAAATCGCAATATGATATTTCATAATACTTGCTGATAAGATTGTAACGTAGGATTTTGTGAGAGAATTTTTAGTTTATTTTGGCTTAGAACCGCAGGTAATACTTTGTGTATTACCGAGGATTATAGGACGGAATAAGCAAAAATTATCCACAAAAGCCACGTTTAAAATCGCAATCAGTAAGTATAAAACAAAAAAGACGGAAACCATAAAGATTTCCGTCCCATTTTGTTGATGCACTTAATTATTCAGCGTCTTTGTCCTTTTTTCTTGTGAGAACAAGTGCTGCACCTGCTACAAGAGCAACAGCGCCGATAGCAACGAGTGAGTTGTCACCCATTGGAGGGCCCTGTTCAGTTGTTGTTGTTTTGAAGCAGTAATCAGATGTTTCGTTACCACCAAAAAGCATTCCAACAAAGTCACCGATTGCATTAAAGATAGAATCAAGAATGCTATCGAAACCAGCAAGGCAACCTGCTTCTTCATCCTCAGGAAGAATATCAGGAAGAACAGGAGCGTCAGACACGCCTAAGAAATCTTTAACTGCTTTAATTGTAGCAGTTGCTCTTTCTGAACCAACAGCAACAACTGCAGCTTCAAGAGCAGCGATAGCAACGTCTTGTTCAACTTCGCCATTTCTTACGTCAGCAACGAGTGTAGCAGCAAGGTCGATCGGGTCTGCGTCTACATCAGCGAGAACTTCTGTGTAATAAGCTGTCCATGCTGCTGTGTCTGCTGCATCTGCAGGCTTTTCAGCTGCGAAAACAGAAATGCTCATTACAAGAACCATTGCTAAAGCAAGAACTACTGCAAGAGTCTTTTTCATGAAAATCATTTTCCTTTCGTAAATTAATTTTTGCAAAAATTAGGCATAAAGCCTCATTTACTCGTTCATTATATCTAAAAGTTAAAAAAAAGTCAATAAAATAATCACAAATTTATTCATTTTTGGAAATCTTGAACACTTTTTATTGCAAGTGGGTATTTTTGTTGGGTTTTATTGTTCTTTTTTATCAAATGATATTCATATGGAGGTGTTAATATGCTTTTTAATAAACAGAAGAAAAAGGAAAAGCAGGAAGAAACAAGAAAAAAGATTGAAAAATTAAGTGAGGAAATATCCGAAATATGGCAAAGTGAAGAAAACGCCAAACAATTTGATGCAAACGGATGGTACACAGGCAATCCCGATGGATTTTCTGTTCCCGAGCAGGATGCAGATGACCTTTAAGAGTGCAAAGAGCAAAATGCAACATTATATATAATAGTATATAAATTTCTAAAAAACACTTGATTTTATTGGTATTTTATGTTAACATTCTTTATGGTAAGAATATTCGTATTGACAGAGAGTGGGGCGACCCGCTCTCTTGAATTTATACGGACCTTTTTTACAATTACAATTTAATATTTTTTTAGGAGGTTCTATGAAAAAGAACACAGCTTCCGTAGTATGGGATATTGCAAAACCCATCGCAGACGAATTAGGTCTTATTCTTTGGGACGTTAAATTCGTTAAAGAAGGTGCAAGATGGTATCTTCGCATCACAATTG
>CALEIS010000016.1 GCA_937877675.1 uncultured Clostridia bacterium
TAGTACCAACAGATGTGCCCATGGCAGTTGAAACAAAGCAACTGATAATGAAAAGCACAACTACTGCAAATCGTGGGGGAGTAATTGAAAGCATGAAATACGCAACACTTTCAGCAGAATCTCTACCTACAACACCAACGAAAATACCTGCAAGCATAAAGATTATGAGCATTGTAATAATGTTTTTATCACCAACACCTTGTCCCATAATCTCAAATTTTTTGTCTAGTGGAATATTCTTCGTCTGAAGCACAGCAACAAATAATGCAACAAGGAAAGCAACAATAACTGGAACATTGTAAAAGCCCATGGGTATTTTCATAACATATTCAAAAACAATACCCAATGTAAGATAAAAAATAACAAATACTCCAATAGGAATAAGTGCTAATGCGTTAGATTTTTTCATTTTAAAACTCTCTTTCTTTTATATAAAAAACAATCGAAACGAATTGTAACACATTTAGATAAAAAAGACAAGTTTTTTATTGTGTGATAGTAGTATATCCGTTCTCCACGTGCCGTGAGTTCAAACCATTTACACAAACGAAAAAGAAAAAAGAGCCGTAAAACGACTCTTTTCCTTTTTGGCAGGGGCAGTAGGATTCGACCGTCTGCTTCGGCTTTGCCTTGCATACTAACCGCTCGATGACCCAAATTCTAACGAATTTCGGTACCCACCGACCGCTTTTGGCTAAAAATGATACACTGTATCATTTTCTAAACGCCAAAACCCTCACGGGTTCGAATCCTTCATTATCTCTAAATAAAAAAATAACTTACCACAAAAGCAGTAAGTTATTTTTTGGCAGGGGCAGTAGGATTCGAACCCACGGCACGTGGTTTTGGAGACCACTGCTCTACCAACTGAGCTATACCCCTAAATTTACTTGTTGGATTTGCTTTCGCTGTTTCAAATCCTCAAATATTATACACAGTGCATTGTATTTTGTCAAGAAAATTTTTATTTTTTATTTTTTATATAAAAAAGCAGTCTGAAAATGAGACTGCTTTTTGCTTGTTAATCCATATTTTTTTCAAGGAATTTCACAACATCGCCAACTGTTTTGAATTTCTTGAGAGCTGAATTTGGAATCTCTATATCAAACTCATCTTCAAGTCCACAGATAAGCTGAACAACGCCCAATGATGAGAGTTCTGGAATTTTACTAATCTTTGTTTTTAAAGTTATGTCAGGATTTTCAACCCCTGTAACCTCTGTGAATACACTTTTAATTCGTTCAAACATTATTTATTTTTTCCTTCCATTTCTTCAATCAATTTCTTGAAGCTAACTTTACCCATAGCTGTTTTTGGCATTTCTTCTCTGAAAACAATTTCCTGTGGTCTTGCATAATCGGCAACATTCTTTTCACAAAGTTCCATAATTTCTTTGCGAATAGCATTAAAGTCAGCATCCATACTTGTTGGCTGAACAACAGCAATAATTTTTTGTGTTGCTGCCTTGCCTGTTACGCCAATAACACAAGAGGTATTAACATTGTCGCACTGATTAATAACTTTTTCAATCTGTGTTGGATATACGTTGTTACCTGCAACGATAATCATTCGTGAATATCGTTGACCATAAAAAATATAGCCGTCCTTATCCATGCAACCAATATCACCTGTATGTACCCAGATTTTTCCGTCTGCGTGTTTTTGAAGTACACGAGCAGTTTCTTCTTCGTTATTGTAGTATCCTAACATACGAGTAGGGCCTGTAATACAGATTTCACCATCTTCGCCATAAGGTACTTCTTCCTGTGTTCCAACCTTAACAATTTTTACTTCATTATCAGGGAAAGGAATACCAATACTGTCTTCCTTCAATGCAAAGAATGGGTTCATAATTGAACCAGATACGGTTTCTGTAAGTCCGTATGCGTCTATTATACGTGCATTAGAATTGCCTTTTTCAAGGTACTTGTTCATACGAGTAATAAGCTTTTTATCGCATTTATCACCACCAACAGCAACCATTTCCATAAATGAAAGGTCGGCTGTTTCGATTTCTTCACTTCTTGACAATGCTTCATACAAAGCAGGAACAGCATATATGTAGCTGAGCTTTTTCTTAAAAATCAATTTTGCACATGCTTTGTAGTCAAATTTTGGAACCAAGAAGAGGTGACAACCAAAAGAAAGCATTACGTGGATACACATAGCAAGTCCAAATCCGTGGAATACAGGCATAAGTGCAAGAACACGTTTTCCTGCAGTATCCTTTGTGTCAAGAGGCTTGATTTCTGAAGACTGAACTGCCATAGCATTAAAAGCGAAATTCTGAAGCATAACACCCTTAGGAAGTCCTGTTGTACCACCACTGTAAAGGATAACTGCAACATCTTCACCCTTACCATCATCAACAGGAAGAGGTTCTTTTCTCATTTTTCCTTTTTTAAGAAAATCCTTCCATTCAATAGTAATGTGAGAAGGGTTATAGGCAATTTTCTTTTCGGCCTTAAGTCTGTAAATAGGTCTGAGGTAGAAAGGAAGTGCATCAGAAATATGAGCAATAATCATAAGCGGATTGCAAGGGCTTGTCCACTCAATTTCAGCAAATTTAGGATACACCAAATCAAAAGTCAACAAAACCTTAGAGTTAACATTTTCAACAAGCTGTTTGATTTCACTCTGTGAAAGTAATGGGTGAATCATATTGGCAATGGCACCAATTCTGTTGATTGCATACACCATGTTAACAGCCTGTGGTGTGTTAGGTGCTACAACTGAAACGTAGTCGCCTTTTTTGACACCATTTGCTAAAAGAGACTGTGCTATTAACTCAATTTGTTCAAACATTTCTGAGAATGTCATTCTGTTGTTTTGGAATTCTAAAGCATAAAAATCAGGGTGTCTGTTTTTAGTTTGTTCCATAAAAGTGAACATAGAGCAGTCAGGGTATTCAGGTATAAAGTTGTCTTTTCCGTGATGCTCGCTCCAAATATTGGGGGTTCGTTTCATTTTTCCACCTCAAAAAAATAATATATCAATTTGACATTATACAGTAAATTTTATAGATTTTCAACCCTTTTTTTGCCTGAAAATTACACAAATTAGGCATATATTGACATCTTGTTTTTTTATGTATTTTGTTGACATTATAGAGTATATTAGATATAATTATTATAATTATAATTATATAACTATGCCCAATTTTTCTTTGTGTTGAGGAGAGAGATAAAGATGGATTTCAAACTTACATCTTCCCAATTAAATTTCTATACAAAAAACCGTGTTCTTGATAACAGTATATGGAATCAAAGCGTTATTCAGGTGTTTCCAACAGTATATACATACGAGCAACTAAACGATGCTTACAACTGTCTTGTAAGGGATAATGAAAGCCTTCGTGTTAAATTCAAAGAAACAGCTGATGGTCATGTTTCTTATGTGGAAGAATTTGAACATGTGAAATTTCCATTTATCAAAGTTGACTCTGATGAGGAATTGCTTGAAGAAACAAGAAAAGCTGTAAATTTGCCTATAGATTTTCACGGAAGATTAGTTAACTGTGTAGTTTTTCAAACTCCAACAAAATCCGGTATTATCATTCTCGCTCATCATATCGTGATAGATGGCTACTGTTCTTTTGTTATGTCAGAACATATTAACAAATATTTGCATGATTCTGAATATCGTCCGGCAACACAACCATATGCTGAATATATCAAAAGAGAAGAAAAACATAAGCAGTCAAAGCGATTTTTATCTGACAGAGAATTCTGGAAAAACCAGTTCGGTACAAATCCAACTTGTAATATCTTTTCTGGTCAAAATGTTAATCTTGACTTTTCTTCTGAGGAGTTAGATAAAGATATTCCTACTGAACTTTTAGCCAAGATTAAAGCTTTTTGTATCAAAAACGAAATTTCTCCTGCTTCTTTTTTCAATACAGTTTATGCTGCATATATACGCAGAATATACGATGTTGAAAAATTTACAATAGGTGTTCCTGTATTGAATCGTACAACACAGACCGAACTTAATACCATTGGTCTTTATATGCATCTTGTACCCTTGGTAATTAATATACAATCCGAATCCTTCATTGAAAATGCAAAGAAAATTGAGGATTCATGGCTTAATATTTTCAGACATCAAAAGTTCACACAATATGATATCAGACAAATGTTGCGTGAAGAAAATATGCCTATTAACACGCTTTATGATGTTACTGCGGACTTCCTGGAATTTGTACCAAATGAAGATTATGAAATAATTTTGCCTTATGGCAATAATATTACTATTCCATTGGAGTTTCATTTGCAGAGTTTTACTCAAGACAAGTGTGGTCTCAGAGTTTGTTATCAAACAGCATATTTCACTGAAACTGAAATTCAGATAATGCTTGACTCTGTCATTACATTAATGGAAAATGCGGTTGAGAATCCATATGAAAATATTAACAACCTCTCTTTATTAACAGAAAAAGAAAGAGAAATAATACTCAAGGAATTCAATGATACAGAATATACATACGACATAGAAGAAAACACAACACTCTACTCAATGTTTGAGAAAGCAAGTGAAGAAAACGCAGATAAAGTATGTATCATAGCAAATGAGAAAGAAATCACATACAAAGAATTCAAAGCATATGCTGAGAGAATTGATAATCAAATCAGAAATATCACAAAAGGTGAAAAGTCAGTAATCGCAGTAATCTGTGAAAGAAGCTTTGAAATGTATGGAGCAGTGTATGGAATTATCCGTGGTGGTAATGCATACTTGCCAATTGACCCTAATTATCCACAGGATAGAATTGACTACATACTCAATAATTCAAA
>CALEIS010000017.1 GCA_937877675.1 uncultured Clostridia bacterium
TGTCAGATGTCCACATTCTCTGAAGACATCCAGGAAGTGAACCTGCTGCACCTGTGCAAAGAGCATCTGCAGGAATTAACTTTCTAATCATAGCAAGTGCTGCAGTCTGAGTAATTACACCACCGATTTTCTCAACGAATTCAGGGATTGTCTTTTCTTCACGAGCTTCAATAAGAGGTTTGAAATTCTCGTCATATTTATAGTTTGCAAGGAATTCCATTTCCTTGTCCCAACCGTCTTTAGCATCCTTAATTTCTGTTGTGTATGCTGATTTATAACCTGCTTTGCGAAGTTCATCGCCGAGAGCTGTGATACCAAGTTTTGCATCAGCAACCATCTTTACTGCATCAAGCTTGTATGCATCAAAACGAGATGTGTTGATTGTAACCATCTTAACATCATCTTTGAAAAGTGATTTTGAAGCAGTTGTAAAGTCAGAGAAACGAGTACCGATACCGATTACAACATCTGCATCCTTTGCCATTACATTACCTGCTGAGTTACCTGTAACACCAAGGCCACCAAGGTTATATGCATCAGATGAAAGACAAGCAGTTTTACCACTCTGTGTTTCTGCAAAAGGAATGTTGAATTCTGCACAGAATTTTTCAAGTGCTTCACCTGCTTCTGAATAACGAACACCACCACCACAGATTACAAGTGGTTTTTTAGCATTCTTAACAACAGCTACAACATCCTCGAGTTCTTCTGTTGCTACTGGCATACGAACAATTTTATGTACTCTCTTTGCGAAGAAGCTGTCTGGGTAATCATAGCTTTCACCCTCAACATCCTGACAAAGACAAATTGCAACTGCACCTGCGTTTGCTGTATCTGTCAATGCTCTCATAGCATTAATCATTGCAGACATAAGTTGTTCAGGACGAGCGATTCTATCCCAATATCTTGTAACTGCTTTGTAAGCATCGTTTGTTGTTGTTGCAAGTGAATTTTCCTGTTCAAACTGTTGAAGAACAGGGTCAGGCTGACGAGTTGAGAATGTGTCAGCAGGGAATAAAAGAAGTGGCACATTGTTAACTGTTGCAGTTGCTGCTGCAGTAATCATATTAGCAGCACCAGGTCCAATTGAAGATGCACAAGCGATAATTTTTCTTCTGTTGTTCATCTTTGCAAAAGCTGTTGCAACATGAGCCATACCTTGCTCGTTTTTGCCCTGATACACTTTGAGTCCACCCTTGTCAGAATCAAGTGCTTCACCAAGACCTAAAACAATACCGTGACCGAAAACTGTGAAGATTCCGTCAACAAATTTTGTTTCAACTCCGTCAAAAGACACGTACTGATTGTCAAGGAATTTAACAAGTGCCTGAGCCATTGTCATTTTTGCCATAATATCACCTCATAATATGTCAAGTTGAATTATTTATACATCTAACAACCACTTATGTTTTGGGTCGTCAATTCGTGTTTTAATCCATGGGTCATTTTCTAAATGTCTAATCATCCACACATAGCACATTGAGTATCCTGGAGCAGCAACCTGCTGATGTGTTTTCATTGGTGTAATGCAAAGTACACCTTGGTCTTCAACTTTGTAACAATCGTCACCATTGAAGCCTACACCAAAACCTTGTGGCTTATCAAATTCATAGTAATAAACCTCAGGTTGTGGATGATAATGTGGTGGGTAACTTGACCAGCATCCTGGTTTATGAATAACCTCACCTAAAACCATATTTGAATATGGTGCATTTTCATAATCAAAAAGTGTAAGCACTTGTCTGTGTGCAGTACCATTCCACTGGTCCTTGCCGAATTCCTGTAAAATTACGTTTTCAGGACTATACCAGACATAGCCGAAATCATTGTCGTTATCTGTTTGCTGAATGAGAATTCTTGAATCTGCATTTGCAGTAACTGTTACTGTGTTATTCTTTGAGAAGTGCACACAATAAGGTCTGTCAATAAACTGGTTTTCTCTTTTTGCATTTTCAGTTTTACCATCAAACTTATATGCAACATCACCTGAAAGTAAGAGAATTGCAGTTTCGTTGTTTGCGTCACAAACTGTAACGGACTCTCCTGCTTTTAACACCTTTGTTTTGATGTTCATGAGCATATCGGCATTTTTGCCATTCATCTCACAAAGGACTTTTTCGTTATTTAAATCAAAATTTGGATTTTCGTACATATAATCACCATCTATAAAAAATTATTCCATAGAACACTTTATTTTTGAGTAGATTTTTCGTAAGACAATGTTGCCGAGGCGAAGCTGTATTGAATATACCGCGAGCCGAAAGCAACGAAGTATTACGGGAAATATGCCAAAAAGAATTATGCTCGAGCTATCATTTCACCGTATTCTTCTTTTTCCTTCTTGATGAACTCTTTAACTGCTGGGACTGTTGGCATATCCTGTGAGCAAGCATGAGATGCTACGAGCATAGCAGCTGATGCTGACCCGAATTCGAGAGCATCAATAATTTCCCAACCTTCAAATATACCATAAAGGAATGCAGATGCATATCCGTCACCGCCACCGAATGATTTGAGAAGTTTTACAGGGAATGGTTTGATTGAATAGCTTTCACCATCGTTTGTGTATGCTGTTGAGCCTTCTTTACCATGTTTGATAATTACAATTTTTGCATTCTGTGAGTGCCAGTATGCTGCAGTTTCTTTATCTGTCATACCAACCTTGATGAATTTCTCTGTAAGGTCATATTCTTCACGAGAGCCTAAGATAATATCTGCCTCACGAGCAACTGAAGAATAGTAAATTGCGATTTCGTCACTGTTTTTCCAGTTGTATGCACGATAGTCAATATCAAAGATAATTGGCACACCGTTTTTCTTTGCAAGAGCAACTGCTTTAAGTGCTGCTTCTCTTGATGGGCTTTCTGCAAGTGCAGTACCTGAAATCAAGATTGCCTTTGCTTTGTTGATATATTTTTCATCAATGTCTTCAACATCCAATTTAAGGTCAGCAGCCTCGTTACGATACATAACGATTGAGCTTTCTGTTTCTGACTTGATTTCTGTGAATGTAAGACCAATTTTTTCACCATTCTGGCAACGCTTGATATGAGATGTATCAATACCCTCTTTATCAAAATAGTCAGTTACGAATGTACCGAGCTGGTCGTCTGAAACACGAGCAAAGAAACCACATTTTTTGCCAAGACGAGCAAGACCAACTGCGATATTTGCAGGTGAGCCACCTAAATATCTTTTAAAAGTTGTACTTTCGTTAAGTGGACAATAATAGTCAACTGGGTTTAAGTCAACTGCCACACGACCTAAAAGGATTAAGTCAAATTCTTTGTTATTATCGAATTCAATGTATTTCATAATAATCTCTCCTTAGTTATTCATAAAACTAAATACTTTAATATGTCTTTTTACATTTTCATAAACGCCAATTGCTTCTTGCTTGCTTAATTCAAAGTAATTTGCTTTTTCAACTGTTTTGCAATATTCAAGAGCATATTTTGCAAGGTTGTCAAAACTTGCTGTGGCAATATTGATTTTTCTTACACCAAGCATTATAGCCTGTTGGAACATTTCATCTGTAATTCCAGTTCCACCGTGAAGCACTAATGGTGTTTCAACCATTTTATTTATATCATCAAGGACATCAAAACGAAGATTTGGAAGCACTGGATAATTACCGTGAGCATTACCAATTGCAACTGCAAGTGCATCAACACCAGTTTCGTCGCAGAAAAGTTTTGCGTCGTCAGGGTTTGTGCAAAGAATTTCGTGAGCTGCGCCATCGCCTTCGTTACCACCAACAACACCAAGTTCTGCCTCAACTGTTGCACCATACTTATCTGCCATCTCTCGAACCTGCTTTACAGCACGGATATTTTCCTCCAATGGTAAAGTTGAGCCATCAAACATAACTGAAGTAAAGCCTAATTCAAGAGCTTTTTCTACAGTTTCGATTTTAAGACCATGGTCAAGGTGAACAGCTATGTCAACCTTGGAATTTTTTGCTGCAGAAATCATCATTGGTCCCATAAGTTCAAGTGGTGAATTTTTTAGTCTGCATTCTGCAATCTGCAAAATTATTGGCATATTGAGTTCTTCGGCAGCAGCCACAGCACCCATAACCATTTCCATATTGCCAACGCTGAAAGCCCCTACTGCGATATTGTTTTTCTCGGCATAATCGAGTAGTTTTTTCATTGGAACTAACGCCATAACAGCACACTCCAATCCATTTTATTATAATCAACTTATTTTATCACTTTATACTATTAAAATCAATCTTTAATAAGTAAAATTTAGCAATAATTTTCTGTATAAAATAACAAAAAACAGCCCGTCAACTACATAGTCAACGGACTGCTAATTCAGTCAAATTATTTAACCCAACGAAGTTTCCACATAGCAAATGCACCGAGAACAGATGCAATAATACCAGGGATAAGAAGTGTACCTGCGTCCAATGTTGGAGCAACAAGTAAAACGCCTACCATAACAAGGATTGGGAAAATTGAAATCTTCCAATGCTTTGAGAAATATCCTGCTGCAAGAGCACC
>CALEIS010000018.1 GCA_937877675.1 uncultured Clostridia bacterium
AAACGGAGGATATTCAAATGGAAATCAAGTCACTTGAATGCGAACTTAATTCACTTCCTTACCATGGTAGAGGTATTATTATTGGTAAAAGTGCTGATGGTAAAAAGGCAATTACTGCATACTTTATTATGGGTAGAAGCGTAAATAGCCGTAACAGAGTTTTTGTTGCAGAAGGCGATGCAATGCGTACAAAGGCCTTTGATGAATCAAAAATGACTGACCCTCATCTTATCATCTACTATCCAGTAAGAGTTCTTGGAAATAAAACAATTGTTACAAATGGTGACCAAACAGACACTATATATGAACTCATGGACAAGCAGATGACATTTGAACAGGCTCTTCGTACACGTGAGTTTGAAGATGATGCTCCAAACTACACACCTCGTATTTCAGGTATCATTCATCATGAAAATGGTGAAATGAATTATGCAATGTCAATTCTTAAGTCAGCAGATGGTGATGGTTCATCTTGTCAGAGATATACTTATGCATATTCAAATCCACTTCCAGGAAATGCAAAGTTTATCCATACATATAAATGTGACGGCAACCCACTTCCAAGTTTTGAGGGAGAACCAAAGACACTCATGCTTCCTGATGTTGACATTGATACATTGACTGATATCATTTGGAAAAACCTTAACGAAGATAATAAAGTTTCTCTTTTTGTAAGATATATTGACCTTCAGACAGGTGAATTTGATTCAAGAATTGTAAACAAAAATGTATAAGGAGATTAAAAATGAAAGAATTTGAACTTAAGTATGGTTGTAATCCTAATCAGAAACCATCTAAGATATTTATGGAAGACGGTTCAGACCTTCCAATCGAAATTTTAAATGGCAGACCTGGATTTATTAATTTCCTTGATGCATTTAACTCATGGCAACTTGTAAAAGAAATTAAAGATATTCTCGGTATGCCTGCTGCAACATCATTTAAGCATGTTAGTCCAACATCTGCTGCTGTAGGTGTAAAGCTTCCTGATTCACTTAAAAAGGCTTGCTTTGTTGATGATATTGAAGGTCTTGATGATTCTCCACTTGCTTGTGCTTATGCTCGTGCTCGTGGTACAGACAGAATGTCATCATTTGGTGACTGGATTGCTCTTAGTGATGAATGTGATGCAACAACTGCAAAACTTGTTGCTCGTGAAGTTTCTGATGGTATTATTGCACCGGGTTATTCAGATGAAGCTCTTGAAATTCTTAAAGGCAAGAGAAATGGTAACTATAATATTGTAAAAATTGATGCAAACTATGTTCCTGCGGTTCAGGAAAAGAAACAAGTTTTCGGTATTACTTTTGAGCAGGGAAGAAATAATTTCAGAATTGATGAAGAACTTCTTTCAAATATGGTTACTGAAAATAATGAATTCCCTGAAGAAGCAAAACGTGACCTTATAATTGCACTTATTACACTCAAATATACACAGTCAAACTCTGTTTGCTATGCTTATGATGGACAAGCAATTGGCGTTGGTGCAGGTCAACAGTCAAGAATTCACTGTACAAGACTTGCGGGTACAAAGGCTGATACATGGCATCTTCGTCAGCATCCAAAAGTACTTGCACTTCCATTCCGTGATGATATTCGTCGTCCAGATAGAGATAATGTTATTGATGGTTATATCAATAAGAATGAAGAAGATGTTTGTGCAGA
>CALEIS010000019.1 GCA_937877675.1 uncultured Clostridia bacterium
TTCAAACCTTGCGCAACTCTCATTGAAAGAGATGTAGTATCAAGTGGTGAAGTAGCATTCATTATCCGTAGCAAATATAAAATCAGCGAAAAATCTACTATCACACAAGATATGATTTTCTTTGCAAATTCACCTGAGGTACGCTTTGATACTCATATGGATTGGCAGGACGACCACAGATTCTTAAAAACTTCGTTTGATACAGATGTTCGTGAAGACTTTGCACGACACGAAATTCAATTTGGTTATTGCAAACGTCCAACAACAAGAAACAACTCTATTGAACAGGCAAAATTTGAGGTTGTAAATCATAAATATACAGACCTTTCTGAGCCAAACTATGGCGTAACTCTTATGAATGATTGTAAATACGGAATTTCTGTAAATGGCTCACAAATCAGTCTTTCTCTTCATAAGGGTGGCACTCATCCTGATGTTAAAGGTGATAAAGGCTTACACCATGCTATTTATTCACTTATGCCACACAACTGTGCATTCAATGCAGAGTCAGTAATACACCCTGCATATGAACTAAATGTCCCACACATTGTTTCTGACGGTATATTCCACGTAAAATCGCTTGTAAGTGTTGGCAAGGGAAATATCATTATTGAATCAATTAAACCTTGTGAGGACGAAAATAAGGCATTTATTGTACGTCTTTATGAAGCAGAAGGTACTCGCACAAATTCTGTGATTACATTTAATGATGCAGTGAATAAATTCGCATTAACAAATATGCTTGAAGAAGAAATTGACAGTATTGTTGATGGCAGAGTTTTAAGCACCCAATTCCGTCCATTTGAAATAAAGACAATCAAAGTATATTATTAAACAGAAGCATAAAAAAGGGTCTATGGTTATTACACCATAGACCCTTTAAATCTTTTATTAATGAAAATTAGCTTTCACAAACCTTAGAACATAATTACGATAAGCTGTGAAACCAATACAACTGCGATAAGAGCAATTGGATATGTTGCAGCATAAGCAGCAGCAACATCTTCTGTTCCTGCAGTTGAAATCAATGTTCCAAGAGCAGGTGTACTTGTCATACCACCTGTGATTGAACCAAGATTGTTAAGCAAGCTTAATTTAAGAACATACTTAGCAAACAAGTAACCAGCAATCAATGGGAAGATTGTCATTACAACACCATATACGAAGTACATTGGGTCAAAGTTTGCTACGAATTCAGCACCACCAGGGATACCTGCACCAACAAGGAAAAGAACAAGACCTAATTCTCTGAAAAGTTTAAGTGTTGCTTCTTTTGGCATAATGCTGATGCGTCCGATTCTTCCAAAATGACCGAGAATCAAGCTCATAAGCAAACAGCCACCTGTTGTTGTAAGTGAGAAACATGTACCTGACAATCCTGCTGAAGAAAGAGGAATTTTTATCTGACCAACAACTGTACCGAGAATTGCTGCAAGAGCAAAACCTGCAATACCCATATGGTCAATTTCAAAAAGTTTAACTTTTTTCTTTTCAACTTTCTTTTCTTCTTTGATTACAAGCTTAGCACGTTCTTCGTCCATATTAGCCTTTGTTAATTTAGGAATAATCTGAACGAAAAGAACAACACCAACAACACCAAAGATGTATGCGATACCATGACCAACTGAAACAAGACCTGTGTATTCAGCCGCAACAGTTGCTTTTGCTGCTGAGAATGCAGGTGTTGATGTTAATGAACCTGAAAGCAAGCCAACAATCATTGCTACAAAGCCATCAAGAGTTTCAATGCTTGCACCATAGCCGAAGAGTTTGTCACCTGCGAGAATACAAGCAATAGCAGAGAGACCACCCACGAGGATGATTACAAGACCCAAAAGAACATATGACTTAAAGTTTTTCTTAAAGTTACCAAAGAATTTTGGACCAGCGATATATCCTACAGATGTTACGAAGAGAATAAGACCAAGGGCTTCAACTATTGTAAGTCCCGCAGAAAAATCATAAGGTTTAGAAGATGCAACAAACAGCAAGTCCCCTGCTTCATTCATATTGAAGAAGAGTGCACCGAAGAGCAACGCAATAATAAATACGCCTGCATCACCTAATGATACGCCTTTAATTGTTATTCTACCAATAAGATAACCGAAAAGAAGAACACCAAAAAGCACCAAAAAGAAGGTGTATGTGTTACTAATTGAGATAACTCCATTTAATAAACTCATTGTATCTGTTTGCCTCTTTCCTTATCTTTTCTTTGTGTAATCAGGCAAAAGTTTTGGTGATACTTTATCTGTATCAATTCCAGCTTCTGTGATTTCATTTTCAAATTTTTCAATATGCTTAAGTGTAAGCTCACCTACAGTAACATTCTTTGCTTTTGCAGCAGCATTCATACCTGCACTTCTACCAAACACGATAATATCAAGCAATGAGTTACCCATAAGTCTGTTTCTACCGTGAATACCACCAACAGCCTCACCTGCAACAAACAAGTTTTCAACGTTTGTTGTCATACAGTCAGGAGTGATATCAAGACCACCATTCTGGTAGTGAAGAGTAGGATAAACAAGGATTGGCTCTTTACGAATATCAATACCATACTTGTCGAACATTCTCCACATAGCAGGGATTCTCTTCATAATTGTGCCTTCTCCACCAATTTTTTCAATCATTGGTGTATCAAGCCACACACCCTGACCATCGCCAGTATCAACGCCTGTGTTTCTCTCTGAACATTCACGGATAATTGAAGCAGCAGCAACGTCACGAGTTTCAAGTGGGTGCATAAATACTTCACCATTTACGTTAACGAGCTTTGCACCTAATGAACGCACTTTTTCAGTAACAAGAGCACCAAAAATCTGTTCTGGATATGCAACACCTGTTGGGTGGTACTGAAGTGTTTCAGCATAAAGAAGCTTTGCACCTACTCTGTAACCAAGAACAAGACCGTCAGCAGTTGCACCATAGTGGTTTGATGTTGGGAAGCCTTGATAGTGCATACGACCTGCACCACCTGTTGCGATGATAACTGTCTTTGCCTTTGCAACAAGGAGCTCTTTTGTTTCCATATTCATAAGAACTGCACCGGCAGCATTGCCGTTTTCGTCCATAATGAGTTCGATTGCAGCTGTAAAATCAACTACAGGAATCTGACGATTAAGCACTTCATCACGAAGAGTTCTCATGATTTCTGCACCTGAATAGTCCTTTGCAGCATGCATACGTTTACGTGATGTACCACCACCATGAGTTGTAACCATTGTACCATCAGCATCTTTGTCGAATTCAACACCGAGATTGCTAAGCCACTGAATTGCTTCAGGAGCATCACAAACAAGCTTTGAAAGAAGTTCTTTCTTAGCAGCAAAATGTCCGCCACCGAAAGCGTCAACAAAGTGAATTGCAGGTGAATCGTTTGGCTTGTCAGCAGCCTGAATACCACCTTCAGCCATCATTGTGTTAGCATCACCAATTCTGAGCTTTGTTACAATCATAACATTAGCGCCAGCTTCGTTTGCTTCAATAGCAGCAGATGCACCTGCACCGCCACCACCGATAATAAGAACATCAGTTTCATAATCAGGGTTTGAAAGGTCAACACTGTCAGCTGTAATACGGCTGTGTGCCTGAAGCATTTCTGCTAATTCTGTAGGAACTTTATCGCCCTTATTAGCACCGATTTTCAATACTGCAAATTCATCTTTCTTATAGTCAGGATGGAAAGTTGCAAGTAAGTCTTCTTTTTGCTGAGCTGTCATACGCTGTGGCTCTAAAGCAATATTCTTTTCTCTTGCTGCTTCAACTGCAGCAATTGATTTCTGAAATTTCTCTGAATACATATTACTTTCCTCCTTACTTCTCGATTTCTCTTGTGTTATAAAGTTCTTTCATCTCTTCGATTGGCTTCTGCATAAGAGCTTCAATCAATTCGTTGAAATCACCATTTTTAATTTCTTTAACTCTGTCTTCAAGGTGACCACAACCAGGAGCAAGATATTTACCGTTAATTCTTCTTGCAAGCATTGCTACCTGTGGATGTGAAATACCAGCAGGACATCTTGATGAACAAACACCACACATAACGCAGTCAAATGACTCTTCAGCACATTTTTCGAAATCGCCACGCTGTGCATATGCGATATACTGCATTACATTAAGTTCCTGAGTACAGCTCTTTGTACAAGCATTACAACCGATACATGAATAGATTTCAGGATAAAGCTGCATCATAACTGTTTCGTTAACTGGAACAGCTTCAATGTCATAAACCTGCTTAACAAGTGGGAAGAAAGGCAATGTAGCGATATACATATTGTCTTCAACCTTTGTCTGACAAGCAAGACAAGCTTTAAGTTCTCTGTCACCCTTGATACGATAAATTGTTGCACAAGCGCCACAGAAACCATTTCTACAACCGCAACCACGAACAAGCTGATAACCAGCATATTCCATAGCGGTCATAATTGTTAAATTTTCCGGCACTTCATATTTTTTGCCGAAAAGGAATATATTAACCATTTTTTCCATGATATTCTCTCCTCCATTAATATTCTGCTGGAAGTTCGTCTAATTCGTCGCAACGGAAAACAGGACCGTCTTTGCAAACATATTTAGCACCAACATTACATCTTCCACATTTACCAACTCCGCATTTCATTCTCAATTCAAGAGTTGTATAAATGTTTGTCTTTTCAAAGCCGATTGCACAAAGGCCTTCCAATGTGAATTTAATCATAATTGGAGGTCCACACAAAACTGCAACCTTATTTGTATCAAAGCCTAATTCCTTAACATAGTTAGGAACAAAACCAACGTGACCATCCCAACCCTCTTGAGGATTGTCGATTGTGAGGTGAACATTAACACCTGCATCAGTTGACCATTCGTTGATAATTTCCTGATAGTCAAGCAAATCGTCCTTACTTCTTGAACCATAAACAATATCAATCTTGCCATAGCGGTCACGATAATGACGACAATAGTTGATTACTGAACGAAGAGGTGCTAAACCAACACCACCAGCAATAAAGAGAAGGTCTTTTCCTGCAAATACATCATCTACAGGGAATGGATTACCATAAGGTCCTCTAATTGTAATCTGTTGACCAACTTCTGCCTGATGTAACCAATCTGTTACACAGCCACACTTTTTAATTGAGAATTCCATGAATTCTTCGTTTGTAGGAGAGGATGTAATAGAGAACATAGCCTCACCAACACCAGGAATAGAAAGCATTGCACACTGACCTGGTCTGTGGTCAAATGCTTTTTTACCATCAGGTGTTACAACTCTGAAAGTCTTGATGTCAGGAGTGTCAATACGAACATCAGTAATAACACCAAGCTTTGGAATCAATGTTTCTACACGATTATTCATTTACTGCTCCTCCTAACTTTTTCATTACTTTTACGATATTCATTGAGATTGGGCACTTTGCAAGACAACGTCCACAACCTACACAGCTGAATTCACCATCGTTGTTTTCAGGGAAATACACAAGCTTGTGCATAAATCTCTGACGGAAACGTTCTTTCTGAGTAAGTCTGTTGTTACCGTGAGCCATCTTAGTAAAATCAGAGTACATACAAGAGTCCCAACATCTGTAACGGATAACACCATTACCTGTATTGAAATCTTTAATATCATAGCACTGACATGTAGGACAAACAAAAGTACAAGTACCGCAACCAAGGCAAGTCTGTGAAAGTTCATCCCATACAGGTGAATTAAAGAATTCATTTGTCTTACCACCACCAAAAGCATCTGTTGTAAGGTCTTTAAGTGGAAGTTTGTTCATAATAGCATTGATTTTTGCTTTCTGTTCATTAACTTGAGCATCATCACAATCTTCTGTCAAAGCTGAGAGTTTATTTAAGAGTGCTTCACCCTTTTCTGTGTTTGCCTTGAAGAAAATTTCTGTTTCTGTTTTCCATGCTGAGATATCCCCTGCTGGTTCAGAAGCATCGATACCGAAAGTCTTGCAGAAACATGTTTCTGAAGGTCTTGTACAAGCAAGAGAAATGATAACACCATGTTCTCTTCTTGAACCATAGAAGCTATCAACAGGTTCTGTTAAGAAAACTCTGTCAAGAATATCAAAACTCTTTACATCACAAGCACGAACACCGAAGATAACAAAATCTTCTGATTCACTTCTTGTATCAATAATTTCAATATTTTTACCTGAAGTTGTGAATTTCATCAAATCTTCAGTCTGTGGGAAGAAAAAGTCCTTAGGGCTTCTTACTGTGTTGAGAGCATTACTCCAAACTGTGCCTTCTTCCCATTTTTTATAAGCAGCACTACCGTCATTCTGGTCAACAGGAAGATACAACGCTGCATTTTTTGCGATTTCAGCAAAAACAAGGTTCATTTTATCAAGAGAACATTTACGCATTCATATCCCCCCTATTAAAAACATCACCTGGCTCTAAATCTTCAGTTGTATAGTCAACCAAAGGAGCACGTGAGCCAACCTCTGCACCTGCCTGATATTCACCATAGAATTCATTCATATCTTTAATGAATTTACGGTTAAGAAGGTGTAATGGAATATTCTGTGGGCAAACTCTTGAACATTCGCCACAGTCAGTACAACGACCTGCAACATGGAATGCTCTGATAATGTGGAACATTTTTTCTTCAAAGCTATTTGCAGGAGATTTATTTTCAACACCTGAATTAGGGTTGTCAAAAACACATTTTTCACAAGTACATGCAGGACAAGCGTCACGACAAGCGTTACAACGGATGCAACGAGAAAGTTCATTCTGCCAGAAAGCAAATCTTTCGTCAGGTGTCATTGCCTCAAGTTTTTCAACCTCGTCAAAACGATTTGAGTCAATAACATCACCTTCGTCACCCATCAATTCGTCGTACGCAACGTGCTTCTTGCTCTTGCAATTAACACATCTTTCTGCAAGTACATCATTTGTTGAAATCATAACAGGAGCATCATCATAAAGAGTTGTTACTGCTAAATTTTCACCATCAAAATTGATTGATGCGATACCATCACCACAGATTGCCTTAACTTTTGCAACATCAGCCATACCTTCACAAGGAATACCAACTGCATAAACCTTTTCACGGTCAAATCTGTGTTCAGTTAACAACTGATTAAAGCTATATGTATCACATGGTTTAAGGAAAACAAGGATTTTTCCTTCGCATTTTCCTGTTTTAGCAACAAGATATTTAGAGAAGTTTACACCGCAGAAATCGTTGAATACGAAATTTGCATTTAATTCTTCTACATTGTTGAAAACTGCAGGAGTTACGTCATAATCGAACTCACCCTTGCTCCAACCAAGAACACAAGATACTGTTCCGTCGTTAAGCAAAGCAGCTGCTTTTTCAATCAACTGTTCACGAGTTATTTTTTGCATCGTAAATCCTCCAATCTCTTGTTTTCACCTAATGCAACTACCTTTTCAACGAAATCGTTCATAGTCGCTGCAAATTTTGCACCTTCAGCAGCTGAAACCCATTCAACACGAGTACGCTCTTTTTCAATACCGAGATAATCAAGCATTGAGAAAAGTGCTGCCATTCTACGACGAGTATAGTAGTTACCTGATGTATAGTGACAGTCACCAGGGTGACAACCACAGATGATTACACCATCAGCACCACGCTGGAAAGCACGAAGAATAAACATTGGGTTTACACGGCATGAGCAAGGAACACGGATAATCTTTACTTCTGCCGGATAGTTAAGGCGGTTGTTACCTGCAAGGTCAGCACCCGCATAAGAACACCAGTTGCAACAAAATGCAACGATTAATGGTTTATATTCATTTACTTGCATATTGCGTCAACCTCCGCCATAATCTGTGAGTTAGCAAATCCGTTAAGGTCCATAGCACCTGATGGACATGCTACTGTACAAGCACCACAACCCTGACAAACTGCTGGGTTAACTGATGCAACTCTTCTAATCTTAGTTGTTCTGTCTGGCATACGGAATTCTTTATCACTATAAGTAATTGCACCGTAAGGACAAACTCTTTCACAAGATGAACAACCGTTACACATAAGTTCATTTGAATGAGCAACACATGGGTTACCTGTTAACTTATCCTTTGCAAGAAGTCCGATAACCTTTGATGCTGCTGCACCTGCCTGAGAAACTGTTTCAGGAATATCCTTAGGTCCTTGACAAGCACCTGAAAGGAACACACCTGCTGTTGGGCTTTCAACAGGACGAAGCTTTGGATGAGCTTCTGTAAAGAAGTCATTTGTATCCATACTTGCTGTAAGCATTGTAGCAAGTGGACGAGCAGACTTATCAGGCTCAATTGCAGCTGCGAGAACAACAAGGTCAGCATCAATATGAAGCTGCTTATTTGCGATAAGGTCTGATGCCTGAACTTTAAGCACATCACCTTCTGGTGTTACCTTACCAACCATACCCTTGATATATTTAACTCCGTATTCTTCAACTGCACGACGATAGAATTCGTCAAAGTTCTTACCAGGAGTTCTTACGTCAATATAGAATACGTAAACTTCTGTATCTGGATATTTATCTCTTGTAAGCATTGCGTGTTTTGCTGTGTACATACAACAGATTTTTGAGCAATATTCTTTACCCTTTTCAGCACAAGCATCACAACGTGAGCCTACACACTGAACAAATACGATTGTGTGAGGATGCTTTCCGTCAGATGGTCTTAAAAGCTTACCTGCAGTAGGACCTGCAGCATTTGTAAGACGCTCAAATTCAAGAGATGTGATAACATCCTTTGACTGGTTATAAGCAAACTCATCAAATTTATCCATACTGATTGGATTAAAGCCTGTTGCAACTACGATTGCACCATACTTCTCTTCGATGTATTCATCCTTCTGTGTATAGTCAATAGCACCTGCTGTACAAACCTTTGCACAAAGACCACATTTACCATTCTTAAGCATATTACATGCGTTAGGGTCAATTGTTGCAACCTTTGGCACTGCCTGTGCAAATGGAATGTAGATAGCCTTACGGTTATCCATACCCAAGTTAAATTCGTTAGGAATTTTCTTCATTGGACACTTATCAACACAAGC
>CALEIS010000020.1 GCA_937877675.1 uncultured Clostridia bacterium
GACAAATCTTCAATTTCCTCGTATGGATAATCAACCCAAGCAGAAAGAAGAGCTAAGTCATAAACTAATTTATCATTGATTTTCTTTATTTCTTTAAAAAGTCTGCCTTCTAAAACACCGAGAGCAATTTTTTCTGCCTGTTCACCCTGTGCAGAAATAATATTCATAACGGATTCGGCACTTGTAAGGTCCATTTTTCCATTCAAAAATGCTCTTTTTGTAAATTCACCTGCTTCGGCAGGAATTGCTCCTGCATCATAAACAGCCTTAAGAACTTTATCTGTAACAAAAAGTCCACCGTGGCAGGAAATTTCAACAACATCTTCACCGGTATAACTTTTTGGTGCTCGGAAAAGCAGAGCAACAACATTATCAATATTACCCTTACTGTCAAAAGCCTTGCCATAAAGTGCAGAATAACCAGGAATGTCACACAATTTTTTTCCATTGAATGAAGAAAAAACCTTGTCTGCAATACTGATAGCATTTTCACCGGAAATTCTTATAACCCCGATACCACCTGGAGCACGACCTGTTGATATAGCCGCTACAGTACTCATTTTTCTTCACCCGCTTTCTGTTTTCTTAAGTCCTTAAAGAATGTTGAGAGAATTTCAGCACATTCTTCACCCATAATTCCACCTTCGTATAATGGTTTATGAGTAAAATTCATATCAAAAAGTTGTGCTGCCGAAACGACAGCACCATTTTTCATGTCCGTTGCACCGAAATAAACATTTTTTATTCTTGAATTTATAATTGCACCTGCACACATTGGACACGGCTCCAATGTGACATATAAATCGCATTTCCAGAGTCGCCAACCTCCAAGATTCTTACAAGCCTCGTTTATCGCTTCGATTTCTGCATGATGCAAGGCATTTTTCACAACTTCTCTGCGATTTCTGCCTTCGCCAACAATTCTACCATCGCAAACAACGATAGCTCCAACAGGCACTTCCCCTTCTTCTGCCGACTGTTTGGCAAGATTAAGGGCATATTTCATATAATCAAATTTATCCATAATTAACGATTTATACTACCCGAAGCCATAAACACAAAAACAAGAATCATGGCAACCATCTGCCAACTACTTATAAAAGCAGTAATTTTATCACTTATTTTTAAGATGCTTTCACCTTCGGACAACTGCTCATCATTTTTCCTTGTTTTAAGATAACCGATAAGTCCGATAACACCAATTATAGCAAAAACTGCCCACATTAGATATGCAGATATATTGCCCCATTTTTCTCCAAAAATATCTCCTACAACCATAATAACAACGGAGTATCCATTGTTTATAAAATGCAAAATCATCGGTGGCCACATACTTTTTGTCTTAACCATGAGGAATCCAAGAATCAATCCACCTACAAAAGTATATGGAATCTGCACCATGTTTCCGTGAAGAAGTGAGAAGAAAAGAGCAGAGACAATAATAGCAAATTTATCTCCAAATCTTCTGAGTGGTTGCATAACTGTTCCTCTGATAGCAAATTCTTCAATAATTGCAGGAACAACAGCTATGCTAATAAATGTCATTATCATACTTGGTATGGTAACAACTTTATTATCAGGCATATTATCTGAAAAAGTTACTCCCATGAGTATTTGAACAAAAAATGAAATATAATTGATTATAATTGAAGAAAAAACCATTGTTGGAATTGCCAACATTGTCAAAAACGCTGATGATTTTACATCCTGTGGCTTTTGATATGGTAATTTTGTGATTATTTTCTTTTTCTTCATCAATACAAACGCTATAACAAATGGCAAACCCAATGAAATCATTGATGTCACAATATCAAATGTAAGATAAGCTGTTGTATTTTTAAATATCAATCTCAAGACTGGTACTAGACTCATAATAATTATAAGTCCATACACCAATCCATAGGACAAGGCAACATATAACAATGCTGCTAATCCACATTTTTTACCAATCGCTTTAATGCTTTCTTTTTCTTGCTTTTTTCTTTCTTCCAACATGCATTGTTCAACATACATGTTGTACCAATTCGCATAGGGATTGGCATTAGGATAATATCCTTGTGGTGGTGTTTGCCATCCACTATTTGGTTGTTGACCATATGGGTTATATCCTTGTGGTGGTGTTTGCCATTCACCATTTGGTTGCTGGCCATATGGATTATATCCTTGTGGTGGTGTTTGCCATCCACCATTTGGTTGCTGGCCATATGGATTATATCCCTGTGGTGGCACTTGGCTTTCACCTGTTTGGCTATTTCCATTTCCGTAATTATTGTTATTCATTCATTCACACCTTGTATTTACTATTCCTTTTTAGGCACATATCCGCCCATAACACTGATGGCAGTTTCTCTATCTTCTGAAAGTTCAATATTTGTTTCATTATAAAGGAAAAGTTGAGTTGTCTGAGCTGCCAACGGATAGTCAATAATCCATACCCATGCGGTTTGAGATGAATTGTAATCGTATGCTGTATATTTATCAGGCATTGTTAATTCAGTTACTTTAAAATTTGCCCAGCCTTCACTAAGTGCTGTGGGGATATATCCAAATATAGTGTTTTTACTGATATTTGTTCTCATATTTGCAAGGACAACGTCAATTACCGCATTTATATCACCAAGTGAAGCTCCCTTACATTTTTCGATAATAGCATTTATAACTTTTCTTTGGTTAGAAACTCGTGCTCTTTCACCACTGCTATAATATTTTCTTATACGGCTAAATTTTAATGCCTGTTGACCATTAAGCAAAATATTATCTCCGCTTGGGAATTGTCCGTCTTTTTTATTTGAAATATAATTTGCAAGACCTGGTTCAACATCTAATCTTATTCCACCAAGAGTGTCAATAATCTGAACAAAAGAATCTAAATCAACTAATATATAACCGTCAATTTCGATTTTGTAATTATTTTCTATAGTTTCAACAAGATATGCAGGTCCACCATTTGCACATGCTGCATTAAGCTTTGCATAACGGTCAAACTGTGCCATATAGGTATAACTATCACGCATAAAAGAAACAAGTTTTATTGTTTTTTTATCCCTGTCTATGGAAACAAGAATCATAGCATCAGTATTACCCTTGTCCATTGAATGTGCACGCCATGAAGAATTAACAGAAGCATCACTACCGATTAAAAGGAAGTTCAGTACATTCTTTTTCCACATTTTTTGTCCGCCGTTAGTTGCCCAGTTCTTTATTATTTCTCTCATACTATTTCCAGCAGCATCGCCGATGGTAGCAAAGTCAATATCCTCTTCACCTTCTGGAATAACGAATTCCTGATTTGGGTCAATTACAACGGGTTCGTCAGTATCATATGTGATTTTATCAAGTTTGCTAAAAATAAAAATTGTCAACGAGCCAAGTAATACAAGAACAATGGAAAGTAAAACGGATATAAATATAATAAATCCTTTTAAAATCCTTTTTCCTAGGCTTTTTTTCTTTTTACCCTTAGGTATATCCTCTTCCTCAAATTCGTTGTCTTCTTCGTCGCTATCTGGTTCAGGATTTTCAATTTTTTCAGGCACTACACCACCATCAGAAAAATTAAAAATCTCCTCTTCCATTCTGTTGTCGTCCATTAAGTATCTTCCTTTCGCTAACTGAAAAACTTATTCTTCGTCTGTGTTTCCAGTCTCATTCTCCAACACCTGGCCAACCTCTTCATCCTCATGTTCTGCAAG
>CALEIS010000021.1 GCA_937877675.1 uncultured Clostridia bacterium
ATGTAATACCATCTGTAATCACATTTGCAACAAGGCAGAATTTAAGAGCATTATCTTCCAATTCACCTGAATGAATAATTGTATTGTTTTCGTACTTTGCTTTTCCATGTGCAGAAGAAATTCTAAACTCAGTATTTAATTTCTCACCTGTTCTTTTAATACGAATTACACCACATTTATCAGGATATGATACAAAGAACACTTTATCATCATGAAACTTCTTTGTGAATCCCATTTTGGCATCATAGGAAACAGTGCAAACACCATTATTCATATTAAGTTCACGATAATAGTTAGATTCACTACGAATTCCAACAAAATCAAAGTCAAGAGTACCCCAACAACGATAACCACCATAGCCATCATAAACACCTACAAGTTTTTCACAAAGGTCGTGTGCAAGTTTGTCGTCACCATTTGTAAATGCAGTATATATTTCCTTATAATAATCAACAGGTAATTTGCCGTCTTTATCGGGAGTTGTGATATTACCACCACAATAATCAGGTCTCTTTGGTGATGGACCACCTGCCCAAAGGGTTTTATGGTTAAGGACGATTTTATCGTTTTTAATATTACCAATTACACCCATACCAAGACTACCATTACCGATTGGTAACGATGTCTGCTCCCAAAGATTTTCAAAGCCACGCCAATAGGCTTTCTTAAGTTTCATTTTTGATGGAGGTTTGTTATAAAAAAGTTTCATAATAGCACCTTAAAAATTCAAAATCATATCATAATGTGGAATATTCTCTTCGAGATACTCAGGTGTACCGAGTAATGAAAAACCACACTTTTCATAAAAGCCTACTGCATGAGTCTGAGCACCGACACGAACAGTTTTTGCTCCCTCTTCCTTTGCTTTTCTCAAAAGTTCAAGAACAATCTTTTCACCAAGTCCTAAACCACGTTTATCTTTCTTAACGGCAATTCTACCGATTTTAACAGTATCCTCACCATAAGGTATAAATCTACCAGTAGCAACAGGCTCATCATCAGAAAATATTACAAGGTGTGGCACTTGTAAATCATAGTCGTCAAACTCATTTTCTTCAGGTACTCCCTGCTCATTTACAAAAATTGCAATTCTTAAATCACGGAATGAATTATCTATTACTCCCGCAGGAAACCATTTATATTCAATCATAATTACTCTCCTTTGAATGCAAATTTAAAGGTAAGTGCTTTGTTGGTTTTTACACTATATTTATCAAGTGTATCAGGTCCACAAGTGTTTGTACCTGTACCACGCATAAATCCATCAATATTGAGAACTGTTGAATTTACAAATTCCAAATCCTCCTGATGTTTTGCATTATGAAGTGATTTCTGTGTATAGTTATGTGCAGAGAAGCTGAACTTTGGCTCACCATAAACTACAAATGTATTACCAAAATCATTTGAAAGTTTAAGATACTTAACAGCACCACAGTTTCCATTGTCCTGTGGCATTACATATGGCTCGTGCATAGCTTCAACAGTTGTTTTCCATACACCTATATATGCATGGTCTTTAAGGTCACATAGATTTTCCATTTTTTCATCGGAACCTCTACCATAGAACTCAATGTTCTTAAACTGTGAATCAAGTTCAACAGTTACACCAAAACGCTGAATACTATCACAACCAAATAATGCCTTATCAAGTCTGCATTCTACATCAACAAGTCCGTTACCGAAGATTTTATATACTACATCTGCACGGAAATACTTCTTAAAGCCTTTTTTGATAGAGTATGATGCACCAACATGGATATAAACTGATTTATCAACATATCTAAAATCATCAAGAATAATGTCTGCATCATGGAGTTTGATAATATCCCATGGCTTTTTGTGACCATAAGAGTCGTTATCAAGAGATGCTCTTACGAGATTAGGAACAAGTCCTTTTTTACCAGTAGCAGGATTGATGTTGATAAATTCGCAATTATTCTTCACATAGCTTACAAGTTCACCTGACTTTTTGTCAAATGTTAACTTACCACCATCAAAGTTGATTGTTACTGATTTTTTATCGTCATCCACGGTATATGTACCTGCAAGTGATAATCCCTTAGTAAATTTTGCCTTATCACTGATTACAGCTTGTTCAAGAGCACAACGAACATCACCATCATAGTATGCGATATTGATATGACAATCCTTGTCTGCATCAAAGTTATCATAAGGAATTTCGTATGTCTTTGTCTGCATTGGCTCAATATCAAGTGATAATTCACCTGATTTTACCTCTATACCATTTACAAGTTGAGTCCAAACAGCCTTTAAATATTTGCTGTTTTTGAATCCGTTTGTATTTCTAAACTCGAAGCATTTACCGCTGATATGCTTGCTTCTTACAGGACGATAAACCGCTTTAATTACATATGCACCTGTGTGAGGTGTTTTATCAGGATAAAGCATACCATCTACACAGAAGTTGCTGTCATGCTTTTCTTCGCCGTGGTCACCACCATAGGTATATTGATACTTATACTTATCACTACCATCATGGAAAACAGCGTGGTCCGCCCATTCCCATACACAACCACCCATAAGACTATCGTGAGCATAAATACTTTCCCAATATTCTTCAACTGCACCAGGACCTACACCCATAGCATGAACATATTCACACATAAAATAAGGTTTCTCGTGGTAACGCTTATCCTTATGTTTTTTTGCACCGATTTCTGCAACCTTTTCTTGCTCAGGATACATTTCAGAAATAACATCATAAGCAAAACGCTTTGTATGTACAACACTTTCATAATGTACCGGAATTTTTGAGCCACTATTCTTGATATATTCATAACAAGAATCCTGACAGTTGTAACCCCATGCTTCATTACCCAATGACCACATTGTGATGCTTGGGTGATTTCTGTCACGGCATACCATACGGCTTACTCTGTCAACATATCTGCCTTCCCATTTAAGGTCATGGCTGATTGTACAGTTATCACCTGCTGGAGCTTTAATATGCCATGCACCGTGAGTTTCAATATCTGCCTCGTCAACGATATAGAATCCCATTAAATCTGCAAGAGTCAGAAGTGTTGGGTCAGGTGGATAGTGAGATGTACGGATAGAGTTAATGTTAAGCTTCTTCATAAGCTCCAATTCTGCCTTAATCTCTTCACCTGTAAGAACATAACCGTTCTTCATATTTGTATCGTGGTGATTAACACCCTTAAACTTAATAGGCACACCATTGAAATAGAAAATATCACCTTTTATTTCAACAGTTTTGAAACCTGTAACATTCTTAACATAAGTCTTATTACCATCTGCATCTTCAAATGTAATGAAAAGGTCATAGGTATATGGCTCTTCTGCATTCCATTCTTTAACATCAAGATTAGGAAAAATGATATTTGATTTTGCCCTTGCATCTGCAGTTTCTTTTACAACAAGTTTATCCCCATCATAAAGTTCAGCCGTAATTGAGCAATCTTCCTTATTTCCCTTGATATTAAATGAAACAGAAAGTTCGTATTTACCATTTTTCTTTTCTGTATCCACAACAAAATCATAAAGATATGTTTTTTCAAGTGTTGTAAGAAGAACATCACGGAAAATTCCGTTTTCACGGAACATATCCTGACATTCAAGGTATGTACCTGTTGACCATTTACTTACAACAGCAAGGATTTCATTTTCACCCTCAACAAGGTACTTTGAAATGTTGAATTCTGCAGAGTTATGTGCACCTTCGCTATAACCTACAAATTCACCATTGACATAGAGGTCAAGAGAAGAAATAACACCCATAAAAGTGAGAATATACACTTTATCAAGATTATCAATATTGATAAATTTTCTATAAACACCCATTGGAACTTCTTCAGGAATTCCAGGATAAAGCTTTGCATTAAATTCGTAACGAGTGTTGAGATAGCAAGGCTCACGATAGCCAGTTCTCTGCCAAGTAGAAGGAACCATTACCTTATCAAACTGAACTCTGTCTGTATAGAATTCTTTTGGAATAAGCATATCCTTATCATAATATTTAAAATCCCATTCTCCATTGAGAAGAGTTACCATACTACTGTTATAGCGCTCTGTAAGAACATTTTGTTCACAGAGTTTCTCTTTTGAAGCATAAGGAATGAAATATGCACGTGGAGAAAGTTTATTGATTTCAGCAACATTAAAATCTCTGAAATTAGTTGTGTTGATTGTGTATTTCATAAAAAGACCTCCGTCTTATATATAGATAAAATTAGTTTATCATATAAAGTAAAAATTTACAACAAAAAAACCAAAGATATTGACTAAACAATTTCTTTGGTTTATGTATATTATATTATGATTTTGTATTTTCGATTCTTGCGCTGACCTTGCCTTCTGGTTTGATTTCTCCTGCTTTTTGGAGTGAAACCTTTGTAAGGAATGGACCAACAAGTTCATATATAAGAACAGCAAAAAGTGTAATATTTGCGACAATCAATCCTTGTGGGCCTAACTCTTCTGCTTTGATTGCCATACCAAGAGCAACACCAGCCTGTGGGAAGAGAGTAATACCTAAATATTTAACAATGTTCTTGTCACATTTTGTAGCCTTGGCACTGATTGATGCACCAAAATATTTACCAACACAACGAGAAAGGATATAAACAAAACCGATAATCACAATTCCTATGTCTTTGAATGTTGATAATTCAAGTTCTGCACCGCTGATTACAAAGAATAGGATTAAAACAGGTGCTGTCCATCTGTCAACTCTGTCCATAAGTTCTTCAGAGAAATCACAAATGTTACAGAATACTGTTCCAAGCATCATACAAGCCAATAATGATGAGAATGCTATGTGTATTCCGCCAATTTCAAATTTAAGCATTGATAAGGATACTGTAAGGAATACAAATGTTACAGACATTGCAAGTCGTTTTGACCTTGAATGGAAAAACTTTTCAAAGAATGTGAATAAGTATCCCATAACTGCACCCAACACAAGAGAAAGTACAACCTCAAGAAGTGGTTCAACCACAATCGAGATAATGTCAGGGCTACCAACAATAAGAGCCTTTGCCACGCCAAATGAAACAGCAAAAATCATCAAACCTACAGCATCATCAAGAGCAACTATTGGAAGAAGAAGACTTGTAAGAGGTCCTTTTGCCTTATACTGTTTAACAACCATCAAAGTTGCCGCAGGAGCAGTTGCAGTTGCAACAGCGCCAAGTGTTATTGCAGCAGGCAATGATAATTTATCAGGTGCAATAAGATGCACACCAATCAACACAACATCAACGATTAAGCATGTTGCCAAAGCCTGAAAAATACCGATTACAGTAGCCTGTTTACCAATTTGCTTAAGCTGTGAAAGTCTAAATTCATTACCAATTGAAAATGCAATAAATCCAAGTGCTACGTCCGGAATAACATCATAGGCATCAATATTTTCCATACTGGTAAAACCTAAGCCATTAATTCCAAATGAGCCAAGGAAATAAGGTCCTATGAGAATACCTGCCACAAGGTAAGCTGTAACAGCAGGAAGTTGTAATAATTTTGCAACACGGGACAACATAAGTCCTGCAAATAATGCAACGGACAAGCAAAGTAAAGTTTCCATTTTTTTCGCCTCTAAATATTTATAATCAAACGCCTAACATTTTAGCACCACAACTTAAAATATTCAATATTCAAAATGACAATTTAATTGACACTTCAAAATATTTATTTGTCAATTTTGCTAATGGTGTATAATTAATGAATAATAAAACTAATTCATATAGAAAAAAAGGTGCAATTGCACCCTTTTAAATGTCTGTTCTATTCATTATTTTGACGGTAGAATTTGTTTCCGGATGTTAAAATATAGGTTCCGTTTTCATCTTCATGCATAAACACCGAAAAAACGGGAGTGCCTAAAGGCGATGTATATAGATAGCAATTCATATCTTCATTATATGACCAGATGATTTCGTCAGCATCTCCTTCTGGAACCGTATCTATTATAACACCAGTATAATCACTGTTAAATGTAATTGTAGCACCATTATATTCCCAAGTGCCAAGAATAGCTTTTTCAGCCTTTGATTTTTCTTCACTTGTAGTTACAAGGTTATTTTCCGTTTTTTCTTCTGTATTTTCCTTGCCTTGACTATTATTACAAGCAACAAGGGATATACAAATAACTGAGACCAAAAGTAATGCAATAATCTTTTTCATATACAACCTACCCCTTTACATTATACAGTAAATAAACAATAACATAAAATATAAATAATTACAATAAAAATAGAGAAACCGCAAATGCGATTCCTCTATTTTTGGTGCTGGTGACCGGACTTGACCATCTGCTATGGCTTACGCCTAGCATACTGTTTCGCTTGGCGACCCAATTCCTTACAGAATTCGGTACCCGCCAATCGACTTGTGCTAAAAATGATTCACTGAATCATTTTCTTAACGCACAAACCCAAGGGTTCAAGTCCGTTATTCCAAAAACTAAAAAAACGGAACCACACTCTACGAGTGCAATTCCGTTTTTTGGTGCTGGTGACCGGACTTGAACCGGTACGGTATTGCTACCGAGGGATTTTAAGTCCCTTGCGTCTGCCGATTTCGCCACACCAGCATACTGTTTTAACAGCCTTATTATTATATATTATGATTTTCAAAATGTCAATATAAGAATGAAAAGTTTTGAAATAAAAACATTCGACGGGGCCAATGCCCCGTCGTTTATGTTATTTTACTTTATAAATATTCACTTCGTATGCACGGAGTTTGTCAGCCTGTGCAGGATAGTTTGAAAGTACACACTCACCTTCTGCAGGTCTTGGGCGTTTTACAATGTTTTCTGTAAGGTTCATTTCAATATAGAACTTACCTTCTGCACTTTCTCTGTAAAGACAGAATGTCTTATCATTTGTTTTAAGTGGTTTGAAATCACCATAAACAAGAGTTGCTTTATTTTCCTTACGGAGAGCCATAAGTGCTTTATAATAATTGAAAGGACTTGTTTTATCTTCAAGTTGAGCCTTTACATTACATTCTTTATAGTCACCATTAACACGAATCCAAGGTGTGCCTGTTGTGAAACCTGCATTTTCACTATCATCCCAACAAATAGGAGTTCTTGAATGGTCACGGCTACCTGCCATGATTACTGCCCATGCTTCATCAGGTGTACTGCCCTTTTCAAGCATTTCAGCATATTTATTGATTGACTCAACGTCACGAAGCTCACTCATATCGTTGAATGCACAGTTCATCATACCAAGTTCTTCACCTTGGAAGATATATGGAGTTGCACGACCTGTTAAAAGTATTGCGCCAATAAGTTTTGAGAGTGGTTTTCTGAATTTAGGGTCAGGGTTAACCTTTGATGTCATTCTTGGGTTATCATGGTTTTCAATAACGAGTGTTGGCCATGATGAGCCATAGAGTGAAAGCTGATATTTTGTAAACATTTCCTTCAAGTATTTAAGGTCATATTTATAATCGCTCCATCTTTGTTTACCTGGAGTTTCAAGTTGGTCAAAAAGGAATGTTTCTCTGATTTCTTCACGAGAATCATCAACAAGGTACTTAGCCATTTCGACACCGATACCACCTGTTTCACCAACACAGAATGATTCAGGGAATTTCTTAAATGAATTTTCATTAAGCTCATGAAGATACTCGTGGAGTCTTGGTCCCCAGAAATAGTGCTCACCACCATAGCCGATAAACTCACCAACAAGTGGATTACCATCAGGAAGTCCTTCTACTTTTGAAATAAGGTTGATAACGTCCATTCTGAAGCCGTCAACGCCTTTTTCAAGCCACCAGCAAACCATTTCAGCAATTTCTTTTCTCATATCAGGATTTTCCCAGTTAAGGTCCATCTGCTTTGATGAGAAGATATGCATTGCCCACTCATCAAGTTCAGGATAATAATTCCATGCAGAGCCTGAGAAAACTGATGTCCAGTTATTTGGTGGGATTCCGTCACCCTTACCTTTACGGAAGATGTAGTAGTCCTTGTACTTCTCATCCCCTGCCAATGCTTTTTGGAACCATTCATGCTCATCGGATGTATGGTTTACAACCAAGTCCATAACGAGTTTCATTCCACGTTTGTGGATTTCTTCAAGCATCTGGTCAAAGTCATCCATTGTGCCAAATTCTGTCATAATCTTGCGATAATCACGGATGTCATAACCCATATCGTCGTTTGGTGAATCATAAATTGGGCTGAGCCAAAGTACATCAACACCTAATTCTTTAAGATAATCGAGTTTTGAGATAATACCCTGTAAATCGCCGATACCGTCACCATTTGAGTCCATAAATGAACGTGGATAAATCTGATAAATAACAGATTCTTTCCACCATTTAGGGTCAACTTCATTTTTAGTTACAACCTTTTCAGGTGTATAGCTTAAAAGGTTACAGAGATGTTCAATTGTCTCAATTGGCATTTTATCACCTAAAAGTTTTGGGATAGTTTTCAATTTCATTTTGCCCACGAGAGGATTATGGATAACTGCACCGGGAATACCTGTATGATATGCAACCATTTCAACAAGGTCATTACCTACAGGAGTATTCATAACATCCTTTAGTGTGCTTGCAGGAGTAATTTTCATAAAATCTTCCTTTCAAAGATAAATAACTTTATCATTATACATTATTCAATTATAAATTTCAACACAATTGAAAAATGAAGTGTTTCTTATTTGATAATTCAATTCTTTTCAAAACTTTTTTCCATCATAACATAAAAAAATATAATTTTCAATGGAATTAAAATAGTCATCAAGATAATCCAATAAAAAACACCGCATCAGATGATACGGTGTTTTTATATTTTTATGCCATTGGTTTTCTTTGTGCAGAATAATTAATGTTAATAGCTTTCTTGAATAACATATAATCATACTTTGGAACCCAGTCATCACCAACTGTATTGTTGTCAAACTGGTCTTCACTAACTGCAACATTCATTTCTGTAACACCCTTGAGAGTGTCACCTTCTTTATAGCATGTATCCCAGAATGCATTATGACCAATATATGTCACGCTTGATGGGATATAAACATACTCGAAATTCTGGTTGTAGCTGAACGCATCAGAGCCAATGTATTTAAGTCCCTCAGGAAGTGAAAGGTAAACTTCACCGAGTGCTTCCTGTGATGTGAAATGTGTATCATTCACGCCATCAGCCTTGTATGAATAAACATTCTTAAGTGATGGATTTGTTCCACCCCATTCATCTTTACGCTCATGCAACTTGAAGATTGCAAGTGTTTCAATTGTTTCAAGTCCTTCTGGAAGATAGATATATTTAAGATTTGCATAGTTGAAGCACATCTCGCCAATCTTCTTAACTGTTGAAGGAACTACATATGTCTGAATATCTCTTTCATATTCAGGTGTAATTTCATCAGTGAAAAGCTCTTTTTCATATCCATACTTTTGTCTAAGATATTCATCATGGTCGCAAGGATAGCAAAGAACTTCTGTTTTATCCTTATTATAAAGAACACCATCAACAGATGAATAATTAGGGTTGTTTTCATCAACCTCAATTGTCTGTAATGCCCAGCATGAATAGAATGCCTTTGCATCAACGAACTCTACCTGAGGTCCAATTTTGATTTTTGTAATCTTATCATCACAGTTAAGAGTAAACTGTCTTACAGATACAACAGGTTTTGACTCGTCCTTCACGACATTAAAGTTTGTAGCAGGGTCATTATTACCTGGAATATATTCAATTTCAGAAACATAGTCAATTTCCAATTCAGTAATAAAACCGTTGTTACTGAACTTTGTAAACTGATACCCATTTTCTAATTTTTCATATTCAAATGTTTCATTCTGTAATGCAAGGACACTGAAGAATATTGAAAGGGAAACAGCAATAACAATAACAATTGCAAATACAGCCTTTTTTAAATTATAGTGTTTATAAGGCTTGTTAATATGAGGTGCTGCAAGACCAGGAACCTGATAAGTCCATATTTCGTCTTCAGGAATATCAAGATGAATATCTTCTTGTAATGCTACACTTTTGTTTTTCGCAATTTCAGCATTGATGGAAGAAATTTTTTCCCTATACAATAATCTTTCTTCTGAAAGTTTTTTAAGCTCACGATTATCCGCTTGGATTGAATCTCGTAAAACACGAATCTGATTCTTTGCATATGCTTTTGTTTTTTCACTAGAAGAATCAGAAACCGTATATCCAAACAATTCAACTATTTTCTTTTCATTATCCTTAATATTTGAATTCAAGGATTTGATTTTAGATGAAATCTCTTTAAGGTTTTGTTCTTCATTTTTAAGAGCAAGATGGAGTTCTTCATTTCTAATATCAGCACTGTTATCGCGCTTGATTTCTTTTTTACTCATATATCACACCTCCATTAACCCTTATAGCTACCAGCAGTTGAAATACCTTCTTCTTCTGCCTTCTTTTCTGTAACTTCAGCACGACGTTTCAAAACTTCCATAACAAGATTCTGTTTCTTATTATCATAATCCCAGAAGAAATATGGAATTGTCATGAGGAAGAAGCCGATTGCATCAACAATGATTGGTACAACAACGATGTTTCTTCTTGAGCCATCGAAGAAGAGGATTTCCCAGTTACTGTTAAATCCGTATTTAAGCAAGAAGATTGGAATAATAAGACCAACGAATGATGTGATAGGTCCTGTAAACCAACCGAAGATACCTGCAAAGCTTTCAAGACGTTCACCTGATAAGTACATCTGATAGTCAGCAACACGAACGCCCATATCGTGACCTGCAGTTGTTGGAACTGTCTTTGTCATTTCCATAAAGAAGAGAACAATGATACAGATTGTACCACAGAGTACAAGATTATCACCAAGAGTCCACATTGCAATAGCAATGATAGCGTTTCCGACTGCACGGCTTAACTGATAGAAAATCATAATCTGTTTGTATGAGAATCTCTTCAAGAAATATGGTGATAACAAATCAGGTGGAGTACCTGCGAATGAAATAAGTGCAACAATCAATGAATATGGAAGACCGCTGAGACGGAATGTATAGAAATAAAGAATTGTTGCAAATGGAAGCATACCATTACCAAGTGAATCGATAAGTCCAACTACAGTATTTATAAGTAAGTATTTGTTTTTAAGAACACCAAACATACCGTCCCAGAACTTAATCTGAACTTTCTTTTCAATAGGTGGCTGTGGCATTCTTTCTTTAATTCTACCTGCAAGGCCCATTGTACAAGCTGCTGAAATACAGAATGTTACTGGAATAACCCATCTGTAGAAGTTGATATCTGCCCATTCATGACGAAGCATACCAACAATTGCAGGAAGGATAATTGCAAGAACTGAGTTAAAGATATGTGAAAGTTTTACAGGATAGCTACGAACAAGAATTCTTTCCTGAAGGTTAGGGCTGATTCTCTTAGAGCATTCTTCAAGAACATTACCGAAACCAAACACATTATATGTAGCAAAAAGAAGGTTTGCAACCCAAACACGAGTAGCGACATCCTGAATATTATAAACTGGAAGCCAACCGATAAGAACAACCATTACGCATTTTGGAATAACGTCACAATAGAGGCTGTATTTATATCTACCGTATTTAGGAATAAGTTTCTTACGCCAGAAAATATTTCTAGCACCTACCCAACCCGAATAGAGGAAATGTGTACCAAAGGTCTTAAAACACGCCGTGGCACTCATACCCTCAAAGCTATTCAAGGTAACAATTAACCAGCTTGATTGGTCAAATAATCTTGAATAGTCAAAAACGATGGTGGATATACCAAACAGCATCATCAGACCATAGACACAATAAATCTTCTTTTCAGTTTTTCTAGGCATAAAGCCCAAGTTGTCACATACATACCACCAGATAAGAGCTGTAATATAACCAAGAGGCATATTAAGAAGACCGATAACTGAGAATGTAAGATAAGGCAACTTATAGTGGTGCATAATGAGGAAACAGCTTGACCAGAAGCCGATATACTCAAGTGTTTTTGCACCTGTGTAGTTTGCGCCGACACCGATAACAACGTCCTTATATTCTTTATAAGGAACATACTTACCTTCTGCCGGAGTTTTCCAATGAGTTTTAATTTCGGTACCGAAATCTTTAACTTTATCAAGTACGCTCATTGTTCACTCTCCCTTTCATTTTATAATCAATTAATTATACCATAATTGCTACTAAATAACAACGAGATTTAAACTTTTATCGCAAGTAATATTGAACAAAAAAAAGAACTGTTTATTGTGCAACAGTTCTTTTTTATCATTTAATTATATCAATCACTTCTGCTATATCTTTTATTTCGTAGTCAATTTTACAACCATCTTTATTTTCTAGACCTAATGGGTTATACCAACAACAAAGAATTCCAGCATTATTTCCACCACGAATATCACTTGTTAGTGAGTCCCCTATAATCATAACATTGTTAGACGAAAATCTTCCAATCTTATCCTGTACAGCACTAAAAAAATTAGCTGAAGGTTTTTCGTGACCAATTTCATCAGATATAAAAACGTCATCAAATACTTTATCAAGTCCAGACTGACTTAGTTTTCTGCTTTGAGCGAGAATCGTACCGTTTGTCACAGCATATTGTTTTACTTTTCCTTTAAGTCCTTGAACTGTTTCCAATGCATTATCACAAAAGAAAATTTTATCTCCTAAACGATATTGATATTCCACATTAAAGTCATCTATCTTATCAAAATCAATACCTTCTGTCTGAAAGAATTCCTCAAACCGACCACTAAGCACTTGTTGTTTTGTCAATTCATTTCTTTCAAGCATTTCCCAATATTTACGATTAATTTTTGAGTATCTTGCTAACATCTCATCGGTGCATTCACCTAATTCAAAAACTTCAAAGCATTTTCTTATACCATATTCTTCTGCTTTACCAAAATCGAGCAAAGTACCATCTATATCCCAAAGTAATGTTGTAATCATATTATCCACCAATAATATTTAATCCTTCAAGAAGAAACTTAAGTCCTATAATTACTAGGACTAATCCACCTGCAAATTCTGCCTTATTCTTATATTTTGCACCAAATTTATGGCCAATAAATACACCGATTGCAGAAAGACCAGCAGTAATAACGCCTATCAGTGCAACAGCAACAAAAACCGTGTTACGTTCATATTCCAAAGCAAAGGCTACACCAACTGCAAGAGCATCAATGCTTGTTGCAATTGCTAATGCAACCAATTCTTTTAAATCAAGTTTGCTTTCACAGCACTCACACTCATCTTCACCTTTAATAGCTTCAAAAATCATTTTACCACCAATGATTGCAAGTAAGATAAATGTTACCCAATGGTCAATACTTTCTATGTAATGAGCAAAACGTGAGCCAATAAACCAACCTATAAGAGGCATACCTGCCTGAAATCCACCAAAGAAAAGCGCTATAAGTGCTGTTTGTTTATAATCAAGCTTTCTCATATTCAAGCCTTTACACACTGCAACAGCAAAAGCATCCATTGCTAAACTAACTGCGATAACTACTAATTCAATCATAAAAATCTCCTTGAAAAAAGGCTCATAATTAACTATGAGCCTATAATTTCCTGCCAAAAGATAATAACACTTTTAATATTTAATGTCAACAATGGCAAATTATGAAATTTTCATTCGCAAACGGAGTTTATCACTTATCATTGCAATAAATTCAGAATTAGTTGGCTTACCTCTTGTATTTTGAATTGTATATCCAAAATACGAGCTTAAAACATCAACATCTCCCCTATCCCACGCAACCTCAATTGCATGACGTATTGCTCTTTCAACTCTGGAAGAAGTTGTTGAAAACATTTTTGCTACAGTTGGATATAAAACTTTTGTAACTGAGCTCATCATTTCTCTGTCATTGATTGACAATACAATGGCTTCTCTTAAATACTGGTATCCTTTTATATGTGCAGGTACACCTATTTGATGCATAATCTCACTTACAGTAACCTGCAAATCTATATCTTGGTTATGATTTTCCAAAGCATTTCCTTTTGACCATCCTGTTAACTGCGTTATTCTTTGAGCCAACATATTTACATCAAAAGGCTTTAAGAAATAGTAATCTGCTCCTGCTGCTAAAATCTCATGTTCAAATCTTTGATTATCCGTACTTGACATAATCATTATAAGTGGTTTTGATTCATTATTAGATAAATCACTTATAACACCTAACGCATCCAAATTTGACATAAAAGCATCCATCACAACAACATCTATATCATTAGTTGTAATTTTTGAAAGTACAACATTACCATCCTTTGGAACCAGCATAACATCACAACCGTATGTACGCAAAACATTGGCACAATTTCTGCCAAACTCACTTCCATCACCTGTTAATAATACTTTTAAATTCTTACCCATTTTTGAGCCCTCCGTTTTTTATTTAAAATCTTGTTTGATTTCACATTTCTGCCATATTTTACCATATTTGGTAATTTATGGCAATAGATTTTATTGTTTTTACCATAAAAAACTTTTCGACATAATTCGCATAGTCTGACTTGAAAAAATATAAAAGAAAAAACGGAAATCCTGCAAATAAAAGTCTATATCGCAAAAAAATACATTCAAAAATCATTTACAAAAAATTATATACAGTATATTTTTAACAGAGATATGAACTTTGATATTGTCGAAAACTTTGTTGAAAGTGTTTAAAACTTGATAAATCAAGGGTGTTCAATGTATATACTTCCAAATATTGTAAAGTTAACTCCTTTACAATATTTTTTTGCACAAAAAAATGGATGTATATACATTTGCATATACATCCATTAAAATGAAGGAAAAATTTCAAAACCCCAAAGATAGTCATCCTCGGGGTTTTTATAATCTTATTAATCTCTACGAAGTGCTTCGATTGGTGGCAATTTTGCTGCTCGTCGAGCAGGATAAACACCAAAAATAATACCAATAGCAGATGAGAAACCAACTGCAAGTGCAACCGTAGAAGGTTGAACTGTAAGTGGGACATCCATTATATAAGATACTAGTGCAGCACCAGCCACACCCAACAATAATCCAATCAAGCCACCTATTAAGCAAAGGATAATTGATTCTGTTAAGAATTGGAACATAATTGTTCCTGTTTTTGCACCAAGTGATTTTCTTATACCGATTTCTCGTGTACGCTCTGTGATAGAAACAAGCATAATGTTCATAACACCGATACCACCAACTACAAGAGAAATTGCACTAACAGCAGCAATAAATATTGTGAAGATATTGATAACAGTATCAAGAAGGTCAATATATGTTGCCATATTTGTAACATTGTAGCATTCTTTTTCATAGTTATCGTGCAATGAATGAATATAGTTAACGGCTGCTGTACCAATACCATCAAGCATTGCTTCATCAGTAGCTGTAATATTTATCACATCATAGTGATTAGTACCTGTACCATTAATTATTGCCGTAATATGAGCAGGCATTAAGAGCATACAACTTGTCATTTGCATACCGCCCATCATGGAACCCATATTATTCATCATCTCTTCGGTATCGAGATTCATACTTGCCATTATGTCAATAACACCAACAATTTTCACTGAAATTGTAAGGTCATTTGATGTAATGTGAATGTTCTCACCTATAACATCCTTTCTTCCGAAAAGCTGTAGTGCACTACTCACATCTATAACACCAACATTTTTATGCTCACTATATTCTTCTTGTGTAAAGAATCGACCATAAAGCAAAGGTGTTTGCATCAACATTTGCATATCTGTATTACAACCGATTCCCATAAGAATACCAGTCATATCGTTTGCTGACATCTGAGTCATAGCAATTGATTGCATTGAGGCATACTCAACACCATCTAATTTCTTAATTGCCTCAATATCTCTATCAGTAAAGTAATCTTCATCATCGGCAACACTTGCTTTAACAGTTAAAGAAATAGCACTGTTACCCATATCACGAATCATACCAACGATATAATCTCGACCACCATTACCAACAGTAACAATAGCAATAACGGAAGCAACACCGATTATAATACCAAGCATTGTAAGAAGAGAACGCATAAGATTTGTTCTTATACTAAAAACGGCAATACGAATATTTTCTTTAATATTCAAAATTTACACCCCTTTTATGAGTTCTTCTCCTTAATTACTGTACCATCTTCCATATTAGGGTCAGGGCTCTTAACTACCTTTTCACCTTCAGAGAGTCCTTCGAGAACTTCGTAGTGTGTATCGTCAAGCAAACCCTTTGTAATAGCACGTTTTGTAATGGTACCGTCTTTTTCGTTGTAAACAAAGACTGAATAAACACCACTATTATAAACAACTGATTCTACTGGGACAATCAAAGTATCATCAATAACGCCAAGAATAATTTTTATATCAACATCAAATCCAATAACAATTTTTGAATCCGGATTATTGATTTTAATCTTCACCTCAGCACCATTTGCACCGCCTGTGCCACCCATCAAAGATGTTATTGAACCCAAATCCAATCCACCTGAGTTATCTGTGGCAGTTGCGCTTACATAAATAACCTCACCCTCATACTCTGAATCAAGGCTATTTACAATAGCTTTCATACCCTTCTTAATTTTAAGAAGGTCTGCTTTGCCAACTGTTACAGAAACAACAAAGCCATCATAGCCTTCAACTGTAACACCATTTCCCATTGGCACAGAACTATTACCTAAAAGTGATTTGATAAGTTCCATTGAGTCCTTATCAATTCCTGTACCAATCAAGGATGTTATATCAAATGCTGAGTTCTTTATTTCCTGTACAGGAACAAACTTTTCACCCGGTTTGATATTTACTGAAGTTACGATTCCATCACCTGATGCAACCCAGCCATTTTTCATGCTGTTATAAATACCTTCTATTCTCTCGTATTCCGCTTTTTTTGCCTCACTTACTTTATACAAAGCGTCAATTACTTTTGAGTCTATCAAAGATATTTTTGCATCTTCAAGGATTAACTCTGCCTCTTTTAATTTCAACTCCGCTAATTCACTAGTAAGTTGTTGCATTTTTGCTGTAGAAAACAAATTATCTTCAAGTTCTTGAATCTCTTTTTCCTTTTCAGCGATTTCCTTTTCTACATTTGCGATTTCAACTACGATTTCATTTTTTCTTTTTTCGTTAGCTTCTTTACTTGATACTGCATTGTTATATTCTTTCAAAGCCTTTTCATATTCTGCTTTAGCTGCATTAACATAAATAAGGGCAGAAGAAGCGTTAAATGTTGCAATTTTGTCACCCTTCTTTACAGAATCACCAACACTTACAAATACTTCCTCAACAGTAACGCCATCAACTGCTATAAAATTAGCAGTATTTCCTGATTCAACAACACCATTGACATCAAGATAATCCACAACTGTGCCACGTGATACTTTAGCAACATCATACTCTGCAGGTGGTTCAGGTTTAAAATTAGAATATATTACATAAACCAAGAGAAGTAAAATCAACGCAAAGGTCAAAATAATTCCAATTTTTGCCTTAAGACTTTTCTTTTTAAAACTCTTTAACAAGGAAATCACAGTCCTTCCAATATAATTTCATTTTATTGTACTACATTTTTAAATTTTTTCCAATATAAATTTGTTAAAAAATTGTAAATTTATTCTTTTTTTCATATATTTTTATAAATATAAATTAAAGGTGGTATATATGAAGAAATATTTTTTACTTTTACTGATTATTTTATCCATTTTCTTACAAAGTTGCACTGCACAAGAAAAAATTGGTATTGAACAATTTGTTACAGAAATGAATAATCATTTTGAAATTGGTATAAAAACATCTGATTTTCAATTAGGATATGATGAAAAAGGTCTTAAATATTTATTTAATGAAAATGAGAATCACTTAACAACACTTGCACTTGACCAAAACAATCATATTACTGGCATTAGTCTGTTATTTTTACCCGATGGCGACGTTAATTACTATATGGATTATTTTGCAAAAATGTGTTCAGTTTTCACCCATACTCAATATGATTTACAAATGAAAAACTTGAATGATTATGGCATTAGTACCGATAAAATAAATTTTGCCGACGGAAACACAAGTGCTACCATCGGCAAATACAAATATACAATTATTTCAAACGCTTACAGCGTTACATTGTTTTGTGACAAGACTTAATTATTCTCTGTGCCATTTAACACCTTGTGGTGTGTCTTCAAGGATAATTCCCTGTGCTTTGAGTTCATCACGAATTCTGTCAGCTTCTGCCCAGTTTCTGTCTTTACGAGCCTGAGTACGAGCTTCAATCATCTTCTCAATTTCATCATCAAGACTTTCTGTCTTTCTGTTGTAAACAAGACCAAGAACTCCTGTAAGTTCATCAAAGAGTTTTGTTGCATATTCAACAAGTTCTTTTGAAGGTGTGTCTGTAATTACGCTTGTGTTAATATCCTTAACGAGTTCAAATACCGCTGAAATAGCATCTGCAGTATTAAGGTCATCATCCATAACCTTAATAAACTGGTCACGACGTCCGTCGAGAGTTGCTTTGATTTCATTTACATTTTCTGGAAGTGTATCAACAGCATTCTTCAATGCAAAATCAAGGCTTTCACGACAGTTGTAAAGACGAACGAGAGATGCTTTACACTGTTCAATAATATCAACACTATAATTGATTGGGCTTCTATAATGAGAAGAAATAAGGAAGTAACGGATTGGCTCATAGCCATATTCATTAGCAACATCACGAACTGTAAAGAAATTACCAAGTGATTTTGACATTTTAACATTGTCAACACTGATAAATCCGTTGTGCATCCAGTAGTTTGCAAAAGGAACACCGTTGCAGCATTCACTCTGTGCAATTTCGTTTTCATGGTGTGGGAAAACAAGGTCCTGACCACCACAGTGAATGTCGATTGTTTCACCTAAGTATCTTCTTACCATTGCTGAACACTCAATATGCCAACCTGGTCTGCCATGACCCCAAGGAGATTCCCAATATGGTTCACCTGGTTTTGCACTCTTCCAAAGTGCAAAGTCCATTGGTTCGTGTTTAACTTCTTCAACACTGATTCTTGCACCTGCTTCAAGGTCCTCAAGAGGCTGATGTGAAAGTTTACCATATTCCTTAAACTGTTTAGGACTGAAATAAACATCACCGTTATCAACTGCATAAGCATAGCCTTTTTCAATAAGAGTGCTTACGATATTGATAATTTCATCGATATTTTCTGTTGCCTTTGGGTGAGTTGTTGCTTCACGCACATTCATACCCTTTGCATCTGTCCAGAATTCTTCGATATACTTTTCAGAAACTGTTTTATAGTCTGTTCCCTCTTCATTTGCACGACGAATAATTTTATCATCAATGTCTGTGAAATTCTGAACAAAATTAACTTTGTAACCACGGTATTCCATATATCTTCTAAATGTATCAAATACACAAAGAGGACGAGCATTACCGATATGGATAAAGTTATAAACTGTTGGTCCACAAGCATACACTTTTAATTCGTTTGGAACAAGAGTTTTAAGTTCTTCTTTTTGTCTTGTGAGAGTGTTAAAAATTTTCATATTACTCACCTTTCTCTTCTTTATATTTTGCTAATTCTTTTTCTAACTTATCAATTTTTGCATTTAACCTGCAAAATTCCTGTGAAACAGGGTCAGGAATGTGAACCTGGTCAAGATTGTCAACTCGTTTACCATTTCTTTTAATAACCCTTGCAGGTACACCTACGGCAGTTGAGTTGGGTGGGATTTCATCAAGCACAACTGCACCTGATGCGATATTTGAATTATCCCCTACTTTAAATGGACCTAAAACCTTTGCTCCTGAGCCTATCATAACACCATTACCGATTGTTGGATGGCGTTTTCCAGTATCTTTACCAGTACCACCAAGTGTTACACCTTGATAGATTGTAACATCATCGCCGATTTCAGCAGTTTCACCGATTACAACGCCTGTTCCATGGTCAATAAAAAATCTTCTACCAATGGTAGCTCCGGGGTGAATTTCAATATTGGTCTTTTTTACTGCGTGTTGAGAAATTGCACGGGCAATAAATCTCATTTTATGACGGAAAAACCAGTGTGCAACTCTATGCATCCGAATCGCTTTGAGTCCTGGATACAAAAAAAGTATTTCAAGGATACCAGATGCTGCAGGGTCACGGTCTTTTACCGTCTGTATATCTTCCCTTAATCTTTTAAACAAATATACTCCTCCAAAAAAATATCGCCTTCATCTGCATATACAGACGAAGGCGAATAATCGCGGTTCCACTTCGATTTATAACTCATTAGCCTTTAACGTAGCCATACGGATGTGTATTTCCCCACATCGACTCACGAATGCACTTCACAAAAGTTTTTTAATACGGGCTTTCAGCCGACGACCCATAATCTCTGATAAAAACACGATTGATACTCTTTTCGGTCACAGTCTTTATTCATATTATATGACATTATATCACATAATTTCACATTTTGCAATTATTTTGTGAAATCTATTATTTTTCTGCTATCTTTTAAATAAATAACCCCTGAAATTACTGTAAGAATTGCTGTAATCCAAAGCAAACCATTTGAAACAAGGGATAAATCAGGAAGTTTTGCAAAAAGCTCCTGGTCATAATTCTGAACAACATCCCATGTTTCACCTAAAATCATAATAAGGATTGTAAATACCATCTGACTTATAGTTTTAATTTTCCCCCATATATTTGCAGGAATTACAACACCACCTGCCGCTGCAATCATTCTAACAGATGCAATTGCAAATTCTCTTGTTAAAACCAGCATTACAATCCAGATATTACAAAGTCCCATTGACATAAAAGCCAATAGTGCTGATGTAGTCAAAATTTTGTCAGCAATAGGGTCTAAAAATTTTCCAAAATTCGTAATTTGATTATTCTTTCTCGCAAGATGTCCGTCAACTGCATCAGTAATTGATGCTATTGAAAAAATAAAACAAGCTATTAAGAATCTGTGAGGTAAATTCTCCATTAAAATTACAAAAAGAAAAATTGGAGTTATCACTACTCTTGATATTGTAAGAATATTAGGAAGGTTTAATTTCATATAACTTCTCCAGTTAACTCGCCATCTATAGCGTTAATTACTTCAACATCAACAATGTCCCCATCATAGAGCTCATATGTACATGTAAAGGTGATTTGTGTATCAATTTCAGGTGCATCCATATATGTTCTTCCGAAATATGAATCTGTATATGGGTCATAGCCTTCAACGATTGTCTGTAATGTTTTGCCGATAAGAGAATCATTGATTTCGTCAAGAATTACATTCTGACGTTCATTGATAATGTCAGCTCTTTCTGCACGGATTTCAAAATCCATCATTCCGTCAAGCTTAGCAGCAGGAGTACCCTCTTCTTCTGAATATGCAAAACATCCCATTCTTTCAAATCGCATATCTTCAACAAATTCGCAAAGCTCATTAAATTCTTCATCTGTTTCTCCAGGAAAACCTGCGATAAATGTTGTACGAATTGTTATTCCCTCAACCTTTTCACGAATTTTATTGAGAAGTGCTGTAAGAGTTTCTCTATCGCCATGACGATTCATTCTTTTAAGCACATTTTTGCTACAATGTTGCAAAGGAATATCCATATATTTTACGATTTTTTCATTATTGGCAATTTCATCAATAAGCGCATCGTCAATTCTCTCTGGATAAAGATACAAAAGTCTAATCCATTCAATTCCATCAACACCTGACAATGCTTTAAGCAATGGCACAAGAGCATTTTTACCATACAAATCTTCGCCATAACGAGTTGTATCCTGAGCAACAACAATTAACTCCTTAACACCTTCGTTTGCGAGTTTCTGTGCCTCTGCTATGATGCTTTCACTTGGACGACTTCTGAATTCACCACGAATGGATGGAATTGCACAGTAAGTACAGTGGTTTGAACAACCCTCTGCAATTTTAAGATATGCAGAATATGGTGGTGTTGTAAGAATTCGGTCACCTTCGATTTTAAGGTCGGTTTTAGGTGGAAAAGACTCAACCTTTTCACCATCAATGATTCTATTACAAATTTCGCAGATGTCTTCATTTGCACCAATACCGATAACTGCATCTGTTTCTGGAATTTCTTTAAATATTTCGGACTGATATCTCTCTGCAAGGCAACCAGTTACCAATACCTTAAGATTTTCACAATCTTCCTTATATGAAATCATATCAAGAATGTTTTCGATAGATTCACGCTTTGCATCCTCAATAAAACCACAGGTATTAACTATAACAACATCTGCTTCCATTGGGTCATTTACAATCTCAAAGCCACCATTTTGAAGTTTTGAAAGCATAATTTCAGCATCAACCTGATTTTTGGGACAACCCAATGATATCATACCAATTTTTTTACTCATAGTTTTCTTCCTCGCAGAATTCAGAAATGGAAATTAAGGCAGATTTAATATCAGAATATGAATAACCAAGACGCATAAGTCCATCTATCGCTCTTTTTCTGCCTTTTTCATCATTTATCTTATTAAGATATTTTTTCTTAATTACTAATATAATACGGGTTTGAGTGTCAATGTCAAGAGATTCGATTGCATTTTCCACAATTTCACGGTCAATACCACGAAAAGCGAGTTCTTGTTTGATTCGTTTTATACCGTATCCTTTTCTTTCATAAAGTTCATTTGCCAAAATTCTTGCAAATTCCTCATCATTTAAAAGACCTAATTCTAAAAGTCGGTCACAAGCTTTTTCTGCAGACTCTTTTTCGTGACCTTTTTCGCAAAGTTTTTTGATTAGTTCTTTTGTGCCGTGAGATCTTCTAGAAAGCAAATCAAGTCCCTTGTTATAAGCACGACGAAAACCGACCGCGTCAAGTAACTCGGTCAGTTCATTTTCGTTTATTTCTTTATAATTTCTGTATTTTTCGGAATACCAATAATCACTATCAACAGTTGCACGATATTCTTCGTCAACATAGATATGTATCTTATTGGCTTTGCCTTCTTTAATTGAGAGTTTCATTATTCGTCGTCATCCACAGCGATATCAAGAGTTGCTCTTGCTGCTGCCCTTGTTGTTGGAACTTTAATAATTTCAGGCTGTTCAATTGGTGCAGATGTTGTTTTCTTTGCACTTGTAAGTTCTTGCATTTTTTCACGAATCTGTTTTTCAATGTCGTTTGCAAGGACTTCATCCTGTTTAAAGAGAAGTTTTACATTTTCTCTACCCTGACCAAGGCGCTGTTCACCATAATAGAACCAAGCACCACTCTTTTTAAGGATGTCGAATTTAA
>CALEIS010000022.1 GCA_937877675.1 uncultured Clostridia bacterium
CGTCTTGCTATTGAAGCAGGTGAAGACCCTGTAAACAACCCTATTGAATATATCCTTGAATGTATCGACACAATTTACAGTATCAAGCATAAAAACGGTGCAATCCGTCGTGTTAATGTAAATATCGCAGCAACAACTGTTGAAAATTACAGAAAACTTAAAGACGCAGGAATCGGCACATATATTCTTTTCCAAGAAACATACCATAAAGAAAGTTACGAAAAACTCCATCCAACAGGTCCAAAGCACAACTATGCTTACCACACAGAGGCTATGGACAGAGCTATGGAAGGTGGAATTGACGACGTTGGTCTTGGTGTACTTTTCGGCCTTGAACTTTACAAATATGAATTTGTAGGTCTTATGATGCACGCTGAACACCTTGAAGCAGTACATGGCGTTGGCCCTCACACAATCAGTGTTCCAAGAATCAAAAAAGCAGATGACATTGACCCAGGTGTATTTGATAATTCAATCTCAGACGAAATGTTTGAAAAGATTATCGCTTGTATCCGTATTGCTGTACCATATACAGGTATGATTATCTCAACAAGAGAGTCAGAAGAGGTTCGTGGTAAAGTTCTTAATATGGGTATTTCACAGATTAGTGGTGCGTCACGTACATCTGTTGGCGGTTATACAGAAGAAGAACGTCCACACGATTCAGAACAGTTTGACGTTTCCGACCAAAGAACTCTTGACGAGGTTGTTCGTTGGCTTATGGAAAAAGGTCATATTCCATCATTCTGTACTGCTTGTTATCGTGAAGGCAGAACAGGTGACAGATTTATGGCACTTTGCAAAAACGGACAGATTCAGAACTGTTGTCACCCAAATGCATTGATGACACTTACAGAGTATCTTGTTGACTATGCAAGTCAAGAAACAAAGAAAATCGGTTTTGAGTTAATTGAAAAAGAATTGCAGAAAGTTCCAAATCCAAAGGCAAGAGCAATCGCAATCCAGAATGTTGAAGATATCAAAGCATCAAACCGTCGTGACTTCAGATTTTAAGGTGATTTTATGAGTTTGAATGAAGTTGTATCAGCAGAAAGACTGCATATAGGTTTTTTCGGACTACGAAATGCAGGTAAATCAAGTGTTGTAAATGCAGTGACAGGTCAGGAAATGTCCCTTGTGTCGGATTTTAAAGGAACAACTACTGACCCAGTTAAAAAGGCTATGGAATTGTTACCGCTTGGTCCTGTTGTTATTATCGACACACCCGGTATTGATGATGAGGGGGCTCTCGGTGAATTACGAGTAAAAAAGACAAAACAAGTACTCAATTACATTGATATTGCTGTGCTTGTAGTGGACTCAACCTTGGGTTTACAAGACTTTGACCGTGAAATGCTTTCTCTTTTTGCACAGAAGAAAATACCATTTGTTGTAGCATATAACAAGTCTGATTTGTTTGCAGAGAATGTTGTTTTAGATGATAACACCATCCTTGTTAGTGCAAAAAACGGAACAAATATCAATGAGTTAAAAGAGAAAATCGCACACGCAGTAAAAGTGCAGAATGAGAAAAAACAAGTTGTTGGTGATTTGTTAAATAAAGGTGACATTGTTGTCCTTGTAACACCAATTGATTCTGCAGCACCAAAGGGCAGACTTATCTTGCCACAACAAATGACAATCCGTGATATTCTTGATGTGGGTGCAATTCCAGTTGTCACAAGAGAAACAGAATTGGAAACAACACTTAATGCACTTAAAGAAAAGCCAAGAATGGTTATAACAGATTCTCAAGCATTCGGCTTTGTTTCAAAAATCGTTGGGGAAATTCCTTTGACATCCTTCTCAATTCTTATGGCGAGATATAAAGGAAGCCTTGAGAGTGCCATAAAGGGTGCAGAAAAAATGAAAAACTTCAATGATGGTGACACAATTCTCATTTCCGAGGGTTGCACTCATCATCGTCAATGTGGCGACATCGGTACACAGAAATTGCCAAAATGGTTAAAGGAATATTCAAAAAAAGAGTTGAATTTTAAATTTACATCAGGTAAAGATTTTCCTGAAGATTTAAGTGGCGTTTCCCTTGTAATTCATTGTGGTGGATGTATGCTGACAGAAAGAGAAATGCAGTATCGTCGTCGCTTCTGCGAAGAAAACAATGTGCCAATCACAAATTATGGCACAGCAATTGCAGAAATTAACGGAATTTTAGACAAAAGCTTAGAGCCAATAAAATAATAAAAAAATGACGGTGGTTGAAAATTTCTTCCACCGTTTTTTATTTGAATGCTACAGTAATTTGCTCAACTTGACTATTTGTCGATTTTTTGGTATAATTGATATATTCTGGTGTTTTTTAGGAGATAAAATAGTGAAAAGAATAAACAGATTTCTATCAATGGTTCTTGCTGTTATAGTGGCGCTTTCAATAATTCCAATGACAGGAATTAAAGCAGAAGCTGCATCACAAAACGAGGCAGTTGTCTGGGCAAAAGCTCAGGTGGGTAAATCTATCAATCACGACGGCATCTATGGTGCACAATGCGTGGACTTAATACAAGCTTATTATTCATATTTAGGAGCAAAATCTCCAAGCATAACTGCAAATAAGTATGCATCAGTTTCCTTGCCATCTGGTTGGAAAAGAATAGCATATTACAGTGGATTTGTACCTCAGCCAGGTGATATTGCGGTATGGACTTATGCTTCGTCATCAAGTGGTCACGTTGCAATCGTTACATCAGCAACATCCAGTTCAATGAATGTTGTCGAACAAAATGGTTCGCAGGGATACACAAGAGCACATAGATATAATTATTCGTATGGAAGATTTTATGGAGTAATCAGACCGAATTTAACAGGTGGTTCTTCAAATGGACAAGATTCTTGTAGTTGCTCAACTGATTATGTAGGTGCTTACCGTACAAATACTGGTGCTGACTATACACTTAATATCCGTAGTGGTCATGGAACATCCTACTCGGTAATTGGCTCCATACCTAACGGAACAACTGTTAATGTTACAAAATCTGATGACAAATGGGCACATATTACATACGATGGCGTTAGTGGTTATGTTTCCATGGATTATTTGGAAAAACTTGATGCAATTACAGTGTGTTGTTCGGTTAATAGCCTTAACTTGACTCTTGGTGAAACTGCAAGTGGAACAGTTAAAGTTTGGACAGAAGGATATAACGAGAAAAAGACACATTTGACTTTTAGCGTAAACAATAATGTGGTTAAATGTGAATTGGGAAAAGACGGAAATGCAGTGATTACTGCACAAACATCCGGTTCTGCAAAAGTGACTTTTTCAGTTGTCGAAGATGAAACTAATAAGATTTTACATAGCAAGGTTGTAGATGTATCCGTTAACGAGAAAACTTATACTGTTATTTATAATGCCAATGGTGGAAGTGGCACAATGTCAAACTCCACTCATACTTATGGTGTGGAGAAGGCTTTGAATGCAAATAAGTTCACAAGAAAAGGATACACCTTCCTTGGTTGGTCAACATCAAGCACAGCGACAAAAGCAACATATACCGACAAGCAATCAGTTAAAAACCTAACAACTACAAATGGTGATAAAGTAACTCTTTATGCAGTGTGGCAAAAGAATGATAATTCATCACAAAATCCTAGTACAAGTTTTACTTTTAGCGTTCAAGACCCATCAATAGTAAAAATCCGTAACAAGGATGGAATCGTTCTCTATACAAAAGTAGAAGGAAAGCTTCCTGATGGTGCAAGAGTTGAATGGTCTTGGGATAACGATAACTTTGACGTAAAATTGAATGATGATGGAACAATAACAATTATCGCAGAAAATAATGGCGACACAAGTTTTACTGCAACTGTTTATGATGCAAAAGGAAATGTGTTGGTGTTTGATACAGTTGAAATGACATCAAAGTCAGGGTTTATTGATAAAATTGGTGGTTTCTTCCGTTCACTTTTCGGTGCAACAACAATTTATAAAAATTAATAAAAATAGCAGAGAAGATTGTAGGTCTTCTCTGCTTTTTGTTGTATGAATTGTTTTCCTAACGCTTAGAAAATACTGAAGGAGATGCATTTTGTTAAAGATTAAAAAACTTGACATTGTTTATATGCACATATATAATTGATTTATACTTTTTGAAATGGGGTATTTGTATGAAAAAAATAAGTAGAACGATAATTGCCTTGCTTTTAATAATCTGTTTAGTGCTATCTTTTTGTTCTTGTGG
>CALEIS010000023.1 GCA_937877675.1 uncultured Clostridia bacterium
TGAAGTCGCAACGAACAAGAACTTTCTTGCCAGCTACCTGTAAATCTTCAACAGTTTTTTTGTTTAATGCACTGCTCATTTAAATAACATCCTTTCAAAAGATATAATTTGTAATTTTTTACCAAATAATATAATATAACAAAAACAACATTTTTTCAATAGTTAAATTATATTTGTTAAAATTTTATCATTTCACACATTATAGAGTTCTAAAATAGAATTTGTTTTGTCTATAATCATATTTTTTAACTCTTTTGGTGATTTAACCTTAACTTTATTACCATACTGCATTATCCATGCAACGAGTCCATCTGTTACAGCAACATCTACTTTGACGATAAAATTATCTTCATCATATGGTCTCATAATAACCTTTTCACCAAACTGGTCAACAAAATGTTCAATCATCGAGTTATTGCATATCATTTCAACAGGTTTAATATCCCCTGAAAACATTGATAAATGCTTATTACTATAATCAGCAATATCAAAATAAGTCTGATATGGTGAAACCTCTGAAAAATGTCTTGCGTATGTATCAAGAACATTAACACTTTTAAGTCTATCAATACGAAGATGAATAAGATTATTATATTTACTGTAATTTCCTACGAGATAATAGTGGTCATCTGACCAAATAAGAGCATATGGATTGATAACCATTGTCTTTTCTTCGTATTTAGCTGTTTTACCATCAACTATTTTTCTTTTACGATAAACAACCTCAATCTGTTTTTTTGATAGAATTGCAGAATCGATAATATCAATCACTATAAATAAATTTTCATTAGCACATTTATTACGATTATCAATATAAACCTGTTTTTCAAGTTTTTTGTATTGATATTCACTTGCAAATGAAGAAAATTTCTTTATAAGTGACTTTGTTTTTTTTGCAGATATAAAATCTGCAGATTGAACTGCATCAATAAGAAGTCTTAACTCAGCTGGTTCAAAATAATATGGTGTCATAAAATATCCACGTGGAGACTGGGATTTTATTATTTCATATCCATAATTATTGAGATTTTCGATGCAATCATACACAGTTTTTCTCTCACATTCAATTCCGTAATCCTCACGAAGATAATCCATAATATCCGTTGCGGATAAAGGATGGTCTTCGTCGGATTTTCGTGAAAGAATATCAACAATATAAAGTAATCTTAACTTTTGTACTGATGGATTTTTCATAGTAATTATAAAGTGAGTTTCTTATTTGTTTCAATAAGAATATTTTCATCAATTTTAATATTTTCACGGTCGTAAGTTAAAATACCATTAACTTCATTTTCAACGTCACTTACCTGAGTATAAACTGTTGCACAAAGGCCTTTCTTGATAAGTGGAATAACCTGCGTATCATGAAGGAATTTGTATGCTTTTGACAAGCTTTCCTTTGACCTGAACATCATATAACCAAAACTCTTTGATTCATCCCATGTATGTCCTCTGTCAATATGGCTATAACCACCAAATTCAGTAATTGCAAAGATACGACCATCATTTCTACGAGGATTGATTGGTGCAACATATCTGTGCATACTGTTAAGGTCACCGGCACCTTGGTCATGCCAACCACTTGCATGGTCAACTATACGTGATGGGTCAAATCTCTTGATATCATTAGAAATTCTTACAGAGTCAAACTGTCCCCAACCTTCATTGAATGGAACCCAGCAAGAAATACATGTGTGGTTATAAAGTTGATTGAGCATTTCATTGAGTTCACGTTCAAACTCATCACGCCACTCTTTTTCACCACGTTTGAATGCCTTGTATTTATTATCTTTAACATGAACTGCGACAAGTGGTAATACACCTGCAAGGAACTGACCAATATATTCACCGCCACTAACCATATCCTGCCATACAAGCATACCAAGGCGGTCACAGTGATAATACCAACGGTCAAGTTCAACCTTTATGTGTTTACGAAGCATATTAAATCCAAGACGTTTCATTGTAGCAATATCATAAATCATAGCTTCATCAGTTGCAGGAGTCATGCCCCCATCTGACCAGTAGCCTTGGTCAAGAAGACCTCTCTGGAAATATGGTTCATTGTTAAGGTAAAAACGTGGATATCCTTTTTCATCCTTACCCATAGAATATTTACGCATACCTACATAGCTCTTAACTGTATCAACAACCTGTCCGTCCTTGATAAGTTCAACTTTAAGGTCATAAAGGAATGGATTTTCAGGTGACCAAAGTTTTAAATCATCAAATTTAATCACATCATCCATTGAAAGCATATTTTCAGAAACAATTGTTTCGCCATCAAATACAGTTACTTTAACCTGACAATTGTTATCATTTGCAAATGTTTTGAATGCAAGTGTTTTGTTATCAATGTCAGGTGTCATTTTAAGTTTAAGGATATGGCATGGTTCTACTGCTTCAAGCCAAACACTTTGCCAAATACCTGATGTTGCAACATACCAGAAACCATGTGTATCGTTAACCTGTTTGCCTCTTTGTTGCCAACCACTTTCAGTAGGGTCAAAAACACTTACAACAAGTTCATTTTCGCCATCTTTAAGCAATCTTGTAATATCAATAGAAAATGTTGCATAGCCGCCTCTGTGAGTACCTGCAAGTTCCTTATTAACATAAACTTTACATTCCCAGTCAACCGCAGCAAAATTAAGAAGAACATTCTTGCCTTTCATAGTTTCTGGAATAATAAATGTCTTTTTATACCAGAGTCTCTGGTCAGGTTTTAAAGGCTTTTCAACACCTGAAAGCATACTTTCAACAGCAAAAGGAACAACAATTTCACCCTGGAAATTGTCAACCCATTCAACTGATGAATCAACAATAGCATAATCATAAACGCCATTCATTGACATCCAGTTTTCACGTTCCATCTGTGGACGAGGATATTCAGGTAACGGATTATTTCTGTCAACTAAATCTGTCCAACGAGTTTTCATAAATCCCATAGTTATGACCTCCAATAAACTTAAGCCCAATAAGGCATAATAATCAAATATATTTTATAACATTATTAATGATTTGTCTATTGAATTTTGAAAAATTCTTTGATATAATACAAAAGATATTTGCGGGTATGGTGGAATTGGCAGACACGCAAGATTTAGGATCTTGTGCCGAG
>CALEIS010000024.1 GCA_937877675.1 uncultured Clostridia bacterium
AATCCACGTCCATTGAGGTAATTTCCTCAACCATCTTTTTTTGTTCAGCCATTTTATATCTTCCTTAACATAAAAAATTAAATAGATTTATTTTTTCGCAAGGCAATGTGGCAGAGGCGAAGCTGTATATAGATACTGCAAGCCGAAAGCCACGAAGATTTGCGGAAAAAGAAGCTATTTATCATAAAAGATACAGGGACAAATAAAGTTCTGTCCCTGTTTTAAAAATCTAAATTAAAATTGTTAATTAGTTTTCTTCGATAAACTTAACAATATCAGCAACAGTTCTAATATTTTCAAGCTCTTCGTCGGAGATTTCCATATCGAACTCATCCTCAAGAGTCATAACCAAGTCAGCAAGGTCAATACTGTCAGCACCTAAGTCCTCAAGAAGAACAGCGTCCATAGTAACTACGTCCTCATCCAACTCAAGTTGGTCACAAATGATATCACGTACTTTTTCAAACATTACACATACACCTCCGTTCAAAATCTTAGCATATTAAATATATTAAATTTCTTTTTTCGATTTGTCAACACTTTTATTACAAATTTATGAAATCTTGAAGCGGTGTAAAGTCAATACCCTTTACGTTTTTCACCATTTCATAAAAAGTCCTGCAAATTTCGACACATCCACCCTCTGAATCACTTTCCGTATTGAATGGCATTACAGGGTCGTGGACGGAAAGTCTGAGTAAAAACCATCCGTTTCTCTTTTCATCTTTGAACGAAACTCTCACACCCTCGTAATTGTCAGGAGCTAAAACCATTTCATCACTTTCGTCTGCGATTTGCTTAATATCTTCAATGAGCTTTTCCCCAATTTCACGGAAATTTTCTTCTGTTATATTAAAACGAAGCTCTTTTTCTTCCAAGGGTTTTTTAAGGTCTGCAATACAATCACCGATTTTCTTGTTTTCTTTACGGAGTACAGCAGCCTTAATGATAATCTTTGTAACAAGATATGCACCGTCATCAAGATAGTAATTTTCTTTAAACGCAGCATGACCTGATGTTTCAATGGCAAGTGGTGAGTTTTCACCGAGATTTGTACGACGAATTGCCTCATCAATTACATTTTTATATCCACGCTTAAAGCGGATATGCTTACCACCAAGTTTTTCTTCGATAAATTCACGAAGACCATCACTTGTAACAGAGTCAGTTACAATACTGCCACCATCATTACCTTCAAGAGCAATAACTGAAGCCAATGCGACAATAGCATTTCTGTTGATTTCTTCACCTTTTTCATCAACACATGATGCACGGTCAACGTCAGTATCGAAAATTACACCTAAATCACAGTTGTTTTCCACTGTTGCTTTACGGATAAATTCCATAGCAACCTTGTTTTCAGGATTAGGAATGTGATTCGGAAACATTCCGTCAGGCTCTAAAAACTGACTTGCAGATACATCTGCACCCAAAGGTGCTAAAACCTTTGTAGCATAGAATCCACCAACACCATTACCTGCATCAACTGCAATTTTAAATCCATCAAGTGGCTTTTCGTAATTATCAGCATTAACACCTTGCTTAATCATATTACGAAGAATCTCTGCGTATTCGGAAATATAATCAATAGGAGTAACTGAGCCTATTTTTTCTGCTTTTTCACAAGGCTCATTTTCTGCTACTGCTAAAATGCTTTTTAATTCATCACCTGAAAGTCCACCATCACGAGTAAAGAATTTAAGTCCGTTTCTGTCAAAAGGATGATGACTTGCAGTAATCTGAATTGCACCGTCACAGTTTCTTGTAACAGTTGTCATAAACATGGCAGGAGTTGAACAATATGAGCAATTAAGAATATTAACTCCCATATCACTTACAACTGAAATTACAGCATCTCTTATTCTGTCGGCAGAAATTCTTGAATCGTGACCAACTGAAACTACCAAATCAGAATACGCTTTGCCTGTTTTTTCACTTAAAAATTTAATAAAAGCAGTTGAAATATACTTTACTACATCATCTGTAAGTTGAATTTCAGGATATTTCTCTGTTGCAACGGCAACGCCACGGACATCCGTACCACTTTTAAGATGCATCAACTTCATTTTATAAGACCTCTTTTCAAAAGTTCCTCTGTTGCAAGCATTACACCGATTTTACCACTGTGGAAATTAAGTCCACCCTGCATCCAGACGGCATATGGCTCACGAAGTGGTGCATCAGCAGAAAGTTCAATGGATGAACCGGATGTGAAAGCACCTGCAGACATAATAACCTGATTATCATAACCTGGCATATCCCAAGGCTCAGGAGTTACATATGAGTCAACAGGAGCACCTTTCTGAAGTCCTTGACAGAATGCAACAAGATTTTCAGGTGTTTCAAGACAAATTGCCTGAATAATATCATGACGAGTTTCTTCCACAGTTGGAGTAACCTTAAATCCTAATTCTGTATAAATGGATGCAGCAAAAACTGCAGTTTTAAGTGCCTCACCAACAACATGTGGAGCATTGAAAAGTCCCATGAATAAACTTCTGTTTTGTCCGAGAGTTGCACCGACCTCAACACCAAGTCCGGGAGTTGTAAGTCTGTAACCACAAAGGTCAACCAAATCCTTGCGACCTGCAATATATCCACCACAAGAAGCAATTCCGCCACCTGCATTCTTAATAAGTGAACCTGCCATCAAATCTGCACCAACCTCTGTTGGCTCAAATTTTTCAGTAAACTCACCATAGCAATTGTCAACCATAACGATTGCTCTCTTGTTCACTCTATGTACAATTTCACAAACCTTTTTAATTTCATCAACAGAAATTGTGTGACGAAGTGAATAACCACGAGAACGCTGAATGTAAACCATTCTTACACTCTTGTCTTTTGAAGCTTCTTCAATAGCTTCATAATCAAGCTCGTCATTTTCTGTTAAATCAACCTGAGCATAATGCACACCGAAATCAGCAAGTGTACCCTCACCCATATTTTTACCATTAAGACCGATTGTTGAATGAAGTGTATCATAAGGTGTGCCTGAAACACAAAGCATTGTGTCATTTGGACGAAGAATACCATAAAGGCAAACTGCAAGAGTATGTGTACCACTTGCCAAAGCACCTGAACGGATAATTGCACTTTCTGCACCAAAAATATCTGCAGTAAGCACATCAAGTTTTTCTCTGCCCTTGTCACCATATCCGTAACCGGTAGATGTGTTGAAATCTGTTTCATCAACTCTGTTTCTTATAAACGCAGAAAGCACCTTATGTTGATTATATTCAGTTATCTCATCAATTCTTCCAAAAACTGTTTCTGCTTTTTTCAAAGCAGTAGATGAAAGTTCTTTTACTCTGTCGCTAATTTCAAAAAACATTTTGCACTATCCTTTGTTGTCATATATTTCTTTAACGATTTCAAAACCGCATTTTTTATAAAATTCTAAGTTGTGTTCTTTTGACACAAGATACACATCTTCATTAATCGATAGGTTTAGTAATTTTTCAACTAAACCCTTTCCGTATCCCTTACCACGATATGTATTCTCTGTATAAACATCCGTTATTATAGATATTTTTTGAGTAAACGTAATAAATCCACCCGTAACGACTCGATTATCTTCCGTTACAACTGCACCTTCACACTTATCCATACTGTTGAGAAGCATTTTAAGCGCTACAATCTCATTGTGTTTTTCTCTGTCGTCATTATTCAGGTCCTTAATTTTCCAGTATTCAGACTTATTTATACCTTTTTCTATGCCATTACAAGATGCAGATTTTCTTAATAGATATTTTTTATCTATTTCATCATTTTTATTATCTATTACGAATTCTAACTCTTCTTTATCTGCATTTTCACTTGCAAAAACAAGGCTTCTACCATTTCTGCTTGTGGCTACAAGGGCTGTAATCTGCTCATTCTCATCATATTGTACCCACACAACACCATCATTGAGCCTTATTTTGTCACAAAGTCCTGTCAATGCAATAAACTCTGCATAATCGTCTTTACCTAGATAGTTAAAAATTGACTCATCAATAAAATCGAGGGATTTAACCATGTGAGAACTCCTCTAACAAGGCTTTTGCAAGAGCTTTAACACATTCCATATCCTTTTTTGAGCCAACAGAAGATGCCGAATGAATATATCTGCAAGGCAAAGATACTGCAACAGTTTTTATACCACCTGCTGACTTATGAATTGCTGCCGCATCGTTTCCACCTGCAACAACAGTCTTTGTCTGGTTGGCAATTTCGTTTTTGTCGGCAATTTCCCTTGCTCTCTTATATAAATCTTTGTTATAAATTGTGCCACGGTCCATAAAAGATACTACTGCACCATTACCCACCTTGCAAACCTTTTTGTTTTCAGGAGTATCAGGAATATCGGATGCAGTTGTTGTTTCAAGCACAATAGCATAATCTGGGTTTACTGTGTATGCAGAAACAGTAGCACCTCGAGTGCCAACCTCTTCTTGTACAGTGAAAACACAAGTATAGTCAATTTTTGACTTCTCGTTTAAAAGTTCAAGCATTATTGCGCAACCAAGGCGGTCATCAAGAGCCTTTGACTTAATCATATCATTACCAAATTCAACAAAATCTGATTTGAAATATCCAAAGTCACCAAGGTTTAGACAATTTTCTGCTATCTCCTTATTTTCAAAGCCAAAATCAACACACATATCGGAAATCTCAGGAATTTTCTTTGCTTCGTCACCTGAGCATTGATGAATTGCCTTGCCACCAACAACACCAACATGACCATTTACAGTAATTTTCTTACCAAAAAGAGCAGAATTATCAATTCCACCTACATTTGCAACATAAACAAAGCCATCATCGGTAATATATGTGACAATAAAGCCCACTTCGTCCATATGTGCAAAGAGTGCCACTTTATTTTTTGGTGTTTTTTCACCTTTTTTATTAACAATCAAATTTCCTATTGGGTCAACTGTATAGTCGCAATCATCAGGAAGTTTTGAGATTATAAAATCTCTCACATTTTTCTCATCACCGGATGTACCATTAAGCAGACAAAGGGTTTTTAAAAGTTCAAAATTCATACTCTCACACCCTTTCCAAGAATTCTGCAATAAGCTTTGCACAAGCTTCAATATCTCTTATATCAACAGTTTCAACAGGAGTGTGCATATATCTCAAAGGAATTGACACCAAAACTGATGGAATTCCACCCTTTGAAATAGTTATGTGGTCTGCATTTGTACCTGTGCGACCATTCATAATTTCCTTTTGATAAGGAATTCCCTTTTCCTTTGCTATTTCAACCAAAAGTTCAGTATATTGTCTGTCAAGAATTGGAGCATATCCTACCATAGCACCGCCATTCATTTTGCCACATTCACTTGACTTTGAATCAGGAGTAGTTGCAAAACTAACATCAACCGAAACAGATAAATCTGCATCCACATTAAACGACGCACACTTTGCCCCAGTGCCACCTGTTTCTTCTTGTGCAGAGCAAATAAAAGTAATTTCGTTCTCTGTTTTTGTGTATTCAAGTGCCTTTAAAAGCACAGCAATTCCACCACGGTCATCAATATATGGTGAAGATACCCTATTCTCATTAAGCACAGAAAAACTGCTTCTGAATGATGCTCTGTCACCAATAGAAATCACTTTTTCAGCGTCTTCCTTGCTCATACCAATATCCACAACGCAAGTACCATCAGTTGACACCTTGCTTTCACCATCAGAGAGATGTGGTGGCACTGTACAAACAACACCGTAAATATCTTTATTTCCGTGTAAAGTCAATTCCATACCCTCTGTGGTACGCATATCAACTCCACCGACTTTTTGCACACGGACAAAACCATCGTCAGTAATTCCTGTAACAACAAAACCAATTGTATCAAGATGTGCATCAAGAAGAATGTGTTTTCCTTTGCCGTTTTTGTGAATGATAATGTTTCCTGAAACATCAGTAGAAACATCGCCATACAGTGAAAAAAGCCCCTTGAGTGCTTCAAAGGAGCTGTTTTCTTCCCCCGCAACACCTGCAGGGGAAGTTAATTTTTCTAAAAGTTCAATAGTTGTCATTTATATCAACCTTATTTTTCTTTACTTTTATGATTTGCAGAAAATCTATACAAACCATATTTTTGAGCAGATTTTTTCGCAAGACAATGTGGCAAAGGCGAAGCTGTATAAGATATACCGCGAGCCGAAAGCCACGAAGTATTTGCGGAAAATATGCCAAAAATTAAACCTCAACGCCACCAACTGGACGAATTATGAGTACGTAACAGCTGTCTTCACCAAAAATACTTTCCATAGCATTCTTGTAGTCTGCAAGGATGTCATTTGGAACAAAAGCCTGAATTGTACCTGCAAATCCACCACCGTGAACACGCCATGCGCCTTTACCCTTGAGAATGCTTTCACTAACTGCAAGAGCAAGTGAAACAGGCTGTTCAAGAGGTTTTTTAACAGAAAATACATTCTGATTATACTTGTATGATGAATCGCCACTTTCAAGTATGTAAGACTTAAATGTTTCAAAGTCGCCATTTTTAAGAGCATCAACTTCTTTTAATACTCTGTCATTATCTGCAAAGAAGTGCATAGCACGGATTACTGCTCTGTCACCTGTTTTCTCACGGATTGCAGGAATATTCTTCTTGAATTCTTCCTCATCAACCTCACGAAGAACTTTTTTACCAAACACAGCTGCAACGGCTTCCATTTCACCACGGATTGCTGCATAATCGTCTGTAAGGTCTGAGTGGCTACCCTTTGTATCAACGATGCAAAGTGAATGACCTGATGATGCAAAATCAAACTTAACCTCATTTACGATTGGCTCTGCAGGATTATTAAAGTCGATTGTAACAAAGCCACCTACTGAACAAGCCATCTGGTCCATAAGTCCGCATGGTTTGTCAAAGTAAACATTTTCTGCATACTGTGCAATTTTTGCAATTGTGATTGCATCAACCTGACCGTCATTGTAAAGGTAGTTAAGCATTGTACCAACAAGCACTTCATAAGCCGCTGATGATGAAAGTCCTGAGCCTGAAAGAACGCTTGACATTGTTACAGCATCAAAACCACCAATTTTGTAACCATATTTAAGGAAACCTGCACACATACCTCTTACCAAAGCAGGTGAATGACCTTTTTCATCTTCTTTAATTTCAAGGTCAGTAATGTCGCAAACATCCATTTTGTATCCACGTGATTTTACACGAACAATATTTTCATCATTCTTTGATGCAACTGCAATAGCATCAAGGTTGATACCTGCTGCAAGAACACGACCGTGGTTGTGGTCTGTATGGTTACCACCAACCTCTGTTCTTCCTGGTGCAGAGAAAAGACGAGCATCTCTGTCCTCACTAAAAATTTCTGCAAAATCATTTGCAAGACTTACATATCTCTCGTGCTGAGCCTTAACAGCCTCATCTGTAACATAAACTCTCTTAAAACGAGCATCGAACTCGCCGTTCATAATTGCGTCTTTAAGCATCTGAATTTTCATTTTTATTTTCTCCTTTTCTTTTTTCCAAGGTAATATTCACAATCAAGGTTGCTACACCTGATAAAATTAACAGAATAATAATTGGTCCCATAAAGCCCCATGTAAAAGGCTGACTGATATTGCCACCCATTACGGAATACACCCAAATTTTAGGGAAAAACCCTAAAAGTGATGCCACCAAAAAGTCGTAAAGAGGAAATTTCATTCCACCATAAGTTTTACTTATAAGGTTTACAGGCACCGATGGAACAAGCCTGAGAGCAATTAAAACGCCCAATTTTGTTTTTCCGTGATGTGCCATCATATCCCTGACATTATCATATTTTTCAAGCTTTTTGATTGCCACACCACCACCTGTGAATCTGCCCCACAGATAGTTTATAGTAAACACAACGACTGTTCCGAATGTGTTGATTAATATTGCATTAACAGGACGGAACATAACACCTGTCATAATAAGGATAAATGGAAATGGAATCGGTAAAAATCCTTTTATGACAAACACGCCTATAATCGCAATTACTATCAACCACTTATTCTCCAAAGCCTGAATAGATGTTTGTAGTCTATCAAGAGCACCCAAAAACTCTGCCCATCCACCCTCTGCAACCTTTGTGCTCATAATCACAGTTATAACTGCAATCACAATAGCGGCTACAAAAAGACCAATTGAAGTGGCATATAGCACTCTTCTTCTGCTCAGTTTTTTCTTTTCCATTAAATTCTCCATATAAGAAATTTACATACACATTAATTTTATAATATTTATTAAAAAAGGTCAATGTTTTTATTGTTATAATATGTTAAAATATGTTAGAATATTAATAAGTTATCACTCAAAATAAAAGGTCGTGATTTTATGAAAATTGTAGTACTTGACTCCTTTGCTTTAAACCCTGGTGATTTGTCTTGGGATTGGCTCGAAAAATTAGGTGAATGCGAAATCTATCATCGTACTCCACAGGATAAAATTCTCGAAAGATGTGAAGGTGCAGATATTATTCTCACAAACAAAACTCCTCTCACAAAAGAAACTCTTTCCAAACTTAGTAATCTTAAATATATTGCCCTTCTTTCAACTGGATATAACATTGTTGACTGGGAATACGCAAAAGAGATAGGTGTACCCGTTTCAAATATTCCTGCTTATTCAACTAATGCTGTTGCACAACTTACTTTCTCACTTATTCTTGAAATCACAAACGCTGTTGGACTTCATAGTGATAGTGTAAAAAGTGGAGAATGGTCAGCTTGTCCTGATTTCTGTTACTGGAAAACTCCTTTAACAGAATTGTGTGGTAAAACACTTGGAATAGTTGGTTTTGGTCAAATTGGTCAGGCAGTTGCAGATATTGCCGAAGCATTTAAAATGAATATAATTGCTGTTTCAGGTCACGAAACTGACCAAAGTCACCGAAAAAACTTTAAATGGGTTGATATGGAAACTCTTGCAAAAACGAGTGACATTATCTCATTCCATTGTCCTTTGACAGAAAAAACCACAGGTCTTGTCAACAAAGACTTTATTGACAAATGCAAAGATGGTGCAATTATTATAAACACCAGCCGTGGACCAGTTGTTAACGACCAAGATTTAGCCGATGCACTCAACAATGGTAAACTCCGTGGTGCAGGACTTGACGTTTTAACTGTTGAGCCACCAAAGGCAGATAACCCTTTGCTTTCTGCAAAAAATTGTTTCATCACTCCTCATATTGCATGGGCAGGTTTTGAAACAAGAGAAAGACTTATGAACATTTTAAAAGAAAATATTTCTGCATACCTTAATGGCACTCCACAAAATGTAGTGAATAAATAAAAACAACACCCCGTACGGGGTGTTGTTTTTTATCCTACCCAAATGTAATACTCATCAAGGGGCTTAGCGTTCCACTTTAAATGCTCACCAAATTCGTTTTCAAACCAATCCATAATGCGTTCTTCTTCTTTGCTATATTCATCATATGAGATTGTATTGCCATAAACATCAGTGAAATATGTGTAATCTACATTTTTGAATCCACTCATAAGTGTTTCGGTGCCATTTTCATCGGAGTAAACAGCCTTTCCATTAGGAACAAAGGTAACATCAACTTTAGTAAAACCTACACAAATATAAATATCACCCATAACCAAATTATCAAGTGAAAGGTCACTGGAATTATATGCAAGCCAAATTTCTATATTATCACCGCCACCTTCGCTCTCAAATTCTATTTTAACATACACTCTACTATTATACTCGCGTACAATAAATGCACTAAACACCCATGAATACTGGTTGAGATTATACTTTTCAAGAATTGGAATTGTTGGTAATTCAATTACAGTTTCCTTTGTTTCAACATAATCCTTTTCTTCTGTATAGTAACTCGCTGTACTAATAATTTCCACAGTGCTTTGTGGCATCATGCTTTCTCCAGGAACATAGTAATACTCCTGATTTGGAAAGTTTATGCTTTGTTCAGCAGAATTTGGTTGACTATTCTCATCATATATTGTTTGGCTATTCTCGTCATATATTGGTTGACCATTCTCGTCATATATTACCTGATTTTCCACATCATAATATTCTCCAGTGTAATCAAATGCTCCTGTAAAGAAAAGAACTGATACAACTGCAACTGCTATCGCAATAACACCTGCAACCACACCTATGATAATACCTTTTTTCTTGTTTTTGGGCTTATTTGTAATTGTTTTCGCCTGTTGCTGAACAGACACTTCTACCTCGCTATTCATCTCAACAACTACCGGCTGAGGATTATATACAGGTTTTTCTTCTACTACGACGTGATTATCAACTGTATTTACCTTAGCACCACAGTTATTACAGAACATAGCATCCATTGACATTTTACTTCCACATTTTTCACAGAACATTTTCAATTCCTCCATTTGTTTGTTTTGTTGTTATGTCCTTATTATATATGGTAAATTTCTCATTCTGTAAATGGCATTTTACATATAAAAACCCCCCCACAGTTTTCACTGTAAGGGGGTTCCGTATTTTATAAATTAGAAATAAAGATATGAGATTATTTCTTCTGCCGTATTGTCATACAATTCAGCATACACATCTTCTTCAATTTCATTTCCCTGTGGGTCAAAGAATCTACCATCAGCAATTTTGTGTCCTGTGCTTAATGCACCAGCATATGGTTCTTCGTCAATAAAAATTGTTGCTAAGCCATTTCCGTTGTGGTCAACACCGTATTCAACCATAATTTCTGAGCCATTCTTCTGAATATTCACTTCAACAAATATTGCATTGATGTTCTCAGCAGACATATTTTCACTTGAATAGCTAGCCTGAACATATAAATCTGCTTGGTCATCGCCCATCAAGAAAAGTTCAATAATATAATTACCGTCAATTACTATGCATTCTGGGTCAGCAGCAAATTTTACTCCACCAATTTCAAATTCGATTGCATCATAAAATGCATCATAACCCTGAATATACTCAAAAGGAATTTCGAATGTAATTTCTTTATCCTCTTCAACTATGTTACCGTCTGCATCCTTAACATCAGTGGTAATCGTATATTCAGTATCCTTTTCGTTGTTTACTTCTTCCTTGTTTTCTTCTTTCTTTTCTTCGCTTGTTTCTTCTTTTTTAGCAGTAGTCTGCTCTGTTGTTTCTTCTTCTTTTGTATCCTTATCGAATGTACCTGTTGCAAAAAGGACTGCGATAATTGCTCCAATTATTACAAGAACACCAACGATAATTCCTACCATAAGACCTGTTTTCTTCTTTTTTGGTGGTTGAGGCTGACTTGTCTGTGCCACAGCAGGTTCAGCATAAATTGGTGTTGCTTGTCCAACTGGTTCTGCATAATTAACCACTGGTTGCTCCTTAGGTGCTATCGTCTCCTCTTGTGCTTCAAAGGCTGCTGTTATTGGCTCGTTTTCAACCGGCATCAATGCTCCTCCACAACCCGCGCAAAATTTTGCTCCTTCATTATTTGGTGTACCACAATTTTTACAAAACATAAAAATACCTCTCTTTTATAATTTATATAAATAATTCTTCTATATACAACTATCTCTTTCTAAAAACTAAACTCTCGTCGCCCTCATTTACCTGAAAGTCTTTAGGTCCTTGAGTTAATTTTGTTTGAATGCTATCGTACTTATACGCACTAGGATTACTCATAAAAGCGGATATTTGGCTTTCTTTATCTGCAAAATAGAGATAATCCCCATTAATTGCCCAATAGCCCTCCTCAGACATTGGCATTTCGTATATCCATGACTCATATTCCTCCATTGGAGTATTTTCAACATAGGCACTATATAGCAATTCATAAAGCTCTTGTTCACTACCTACACCAAACTCTGCTACATATGCGGATTTATCCACATCATTCATGTTGAAATATCCTTCTTCTGCTAGATATTCATCAATCATAGTATAAACCATTGAGTTATATGAGTTTTCATCAAGAAAAATACTATATGTACCATCGGATTTGAAATCAAATATAATTGGCAAAATCATTTCATATTGATTTCCATAAACTGGTTCACTACTACATTGAAGAGTGATAGTCCAGATACCTTCAAGATTCTGTTTTGCCACCACATTGGTATCAATTTCAGTTGTTTCCTCTTCAGTTGCTTCTTCACTCGTATTCTCTTCCGTGGTGGTTTCCTTATCCTTCTTGTCATTTTTCTCTTCTTCCGCTTGAGTTGTGGTTTCTTTTTCAAAAAGATTTATTTCAATAACCCCAGAAATGATAAGAGCTGTAACAACAGCAACTAGCAGGATAATTACGCTTATAACGATTCCTACCACAAGTCCCGTTTTTGATTTTTTGGGTTTTTCAGGTGGTTGTGGAATATTTACAAAAGCAGGTTCGGACTTCCACTCCATATTTTGTTGATAATGGTTTTCCTGTGAATCATAATAATTTTGTGACTCCTCAAAGGATATATCCGTATCACTTTGAATCAATACACATCCGCATTCATCACAAAATTTTGTTCCATTGTCACATTTTGCACCACAATTAGGACAAAACATTTTTATCCCCTCTTTTTCAATGTTATGTGTTCAGTATACTATATATCCGGCAATAAAGTCAAACAAAATAACAAAAGTTACGATGCTTTCCACTGTTATTCTACACACTATGAAAATTCCTCTGTAAATATCTTTTTACAAAAAAATCCCCTTACAATTTTTGTAAGGGGATTGGTGTCTTATTTGCAGAAATAATTTTTAATTCTTTCTACTGCTTTGATTGTGTTTTCTGTTGAACCGAATGCTGTAAGTCGGAAATAACCTTCACCACTTGGACCGAAGCCTTCACCAGGAGTACCAACAACCTGAATGTTTTCAAGAAGTGTGTCAAAGAATTCCCAGCTACTCATTCCGTCTGGAGTTTTGAGCCATACATAAGGTGAGTTTACTGCACCGTAAACTGTGAAACCGCATTCTTTAAGTCCGTTGTAGATAATCTTTGCATTGTTCTGATAATATGCGATGATTTCACGAACTTGCTTTTTGCCTTCTTCACTATAAACAGCTTCTGCTGCTCTCTGTGTGATGTATGAAACACCATTGAATTTTGTAGCCTGACGACGAGCCCAAAGTGCATTGAGTTCAACACCATCAATCTTAATATCGTGTGGAACAACTGTATAACCACAACGAACACCAGTAAAACCTGCTGTCTTTGAGAAACTTCTGAATTCGATTGCACAAGACTTTGCACCTTCGATTTCATAAATTGAGTGTGGAACATTATCTTCTGTTATGAATGCTTCATAAGCAGAGTCAAAAAGGATTACTGCGCCATTTTCATTTGCATAGTCAACCCATTTTTTGAGTTCGTCCTTTGTTGCAGCCATACCTGTTGGGTTGTTTGGGAAACAAAGGTAGATAATATCAACCTTTTCCTTTGGAAGTTCAGGTAAGAAATTGTTTTCAGCATTACATGGCATATAGTAGATATTGCTCCAGCCTTCTGCTGTTTTGTCGCCTGAACGACCACTCATAACATTTGTGTCAACATAAACAGGATAAACAGGGTCACAAACTGCAACTTTATTGTCAGTTGAGAAAATATCACCGATATTACCACAGTCACTCTTTGCACCATCAGACACAAAGATTTCGCTATTGTCAAGTTCAACACCACGAGCTTTATAGTCATTTTCATTAATAGCATCTAAAAGCCATTTGTGACCATACTCAGGTGGATAACCCATAAATGTTTTTTCGTTAGCCATTTCCTCAACAGCCTTGTGCATAGCATCAATACAAGCACCTGCAAGTGGACGAGTAACGTCACCAATACCAAGACGGATAATTGGCTTGTCAGGATTTGCTGCTACATAAGCATTTACCTTTTTTGCAATGTTTGAGAAAAGGTAAGAACTTTGAATTTTTAAAAAGTTGTCATTTATTTTCATAATTGTCCCTCCGACAATATTTTTTACATCTTTATTTCTCCCGTGAACACTTCTATTGCTTCACCAGTCAGATACACATTGTCACTTTCATGCCATCTGACTGACAAAACTCCTCCACAGGTTTGGATTTTTACATCTTTATTTTTATCACAAACACCATTTATAATTGATGAAACTACCACAGCACAAGCACCTGTGCCACAAGCAAGTGTTTCACCACTACCTCTTTCCCACACACGGAATTTCAGATGATTTTCGTCTATGACCTCCACAAATTCTGTGTTAATTCTTTCAGGAAACATCTCGTGATGTTCAAAAAGAGGTCCGATTTTGGCTAAATCTAATCTATCTACATCATCACAAAACACTACACAATGGGGATTTCCCATTCCGACGCAAGTAATTTTGTAATCCTTGTTTTCAATGTTAATAATTTGGTCCTTCACAACACTCATACCATATCGAGTGGGAATTTGACGGCCACTGAGAATGGGTTTCCCCATATTCACCGTGCCACCAACAGCTTTTCCGTCTTTCACATGTAAATGGACCACTTTGACACCACTTAAAGTATCAATTTTTATTTTATCTCGTTTTATTCTGTTATCGAATATGTATTTTGCAACACAACGGATTGCATTTCCACACATTTCTGCTTCTGAACCGTCTGCATTATAGATGTTCATTGAACAATCCGCAATTATGGACGGTTTAATCAAAACAATACCATCAGCACCGATACCGAAATGCCTTTGACTTAAAGTTTTCGACAACTCTTCGGGATTTTCCACATTCTTTTGGAAACAGTCAATAAAAATATAGTCATTTCCTGCTCCGTGCATTTTAGTAAATTTCATAGTAAGCCCCCACTGCATTTTTTACATTTTATGCAGTGGGGATATTATTTTATGAGTTATTCATATAAAGGATACTTTTTGCAAAGCTGGGCAACACCATTTGTGATGTACTCTTTCTGATTTTCAAAATCTGTAGCAGCAAGATAAATAAACTCTGCAATCTTATCCATATCTTCTACCCCGAGACCTCTTGTTGTAACAGCAGGTGTACCAATTCTCACACCACTTGTTACAAATGGTTTTTCAGGGTCATTTGGAATAGCATTTTTATTTGCAGTAATGTGAACTTCGTCAAGTCTGTGTTCAAGTTCTTTACCTGTAATACCAACTGAACGAAGGTCAACAAGCATAAGGTGATTATCTGTACCACCAGAAACGAGATTAATTCCTCTCTTTACAAGACCTTCTGCCAAAGCCTTTGCATTGTCAACAACTCTCTGCTGATATGCCTTGAAGTCATCATTCAATGCTTCACCAAAGCAAACTGCCTTACCTGCGATAATGTGCATTAAAGGACCACCCTGTGTGCCTGGGAAGATAGCCTTGTTGAACTGCATACCAAATTCTTCGTCCTTGCAAAGGATGATACCACCACGAGGGCCACGAAGTGTCTTATGTGTTGTTGATGTAACAACATCCGCATAAGGTACTGGTGATGGGTGAAGACCTGCTGCAACAAGACCTGCAATATGAGCCATATCAACCATAAAGTAAGCACCAACGCTATGAGCGATATTTGCCATCTTTTCAAAGTCAATAACTCTTGGATATGCTGAAGCACCTGCAACAATGAGTTTTGGTTGACATTCCTTTGCCTTCTTTTCAAAAGCATCGTAGTCAAGGAAACCATTTTCGTCAACACCATAAGGCACAAAGTTATAGTATTTACCTGACATATTAACAGGTGAACCGTGAGTTAAGTGACCACCTTCTGCAAGGTTCATACCCATAACTGTATCGCCTGGCTGAATAAGTGCAAAATAAACTGCCATATTTGCCTGAGCACCTGAGTGTGGCTGAACATTAACATAATTTGCACCGAAAAGCTTTTTAAGTCTGTCACGAGCAATATCTTCTACAATATCAACATGCTGACAGCCACCATAATATCTCTTTCCTGGATAACCTTCAGCATATTTATTTGTAAGAACACTACCCATTGCAGCCATAACAGCAGGAGAAACAATGTTTTCACTTGCAATAAGTTCAAGATTTTCTCTCTGTCTTTTGAGTTCAAGACCCATAGCCGCTGCTACTTCAGGGTCAGTATTATTGATAAAACCGATAGAATCAATTAAGTTCTCAAACATATTTATTATTCCTTAAATTATATATTTCCTGAATAGTTTGGAGCTTCCTTAGTGATATAAACGTCATGAGGATGGCTTTCTTTAAGACCTGCGTTTGTAATTCTAATGAACTTAGTTTTTGTTTTAAGTTCTTCGATTGTTGCACAACCACAGTAACCCATACCTGCTTTAAGACCAC
>CALEIS010000025.1 GCA_937877675.1 uncultured Clostridia bacterium
TTTTAATGGAATTAAACTATATATTAAAACATAATCTTTATTTCGAGTTCCTTCTATTTTTGCCTTACATTCTTCTAAAGTAATTTTATTGTTTTTTGCATCATAAAATCTTTGTGCTCTTTTATGAAGTCCGGCTACAGTTATATATTTAACGTTGTCATATATAATTTTAAAATCTTTCTTTGAAAGATTTTTAACCATTTCTTCGTACCACTCATGGTCAAATGCACCATCTTTAAAATCATGGTAATCAATTACAGAATATTGTTTAAATATCTCTTTTTTTTCTTCATTTAAACTTTCGTTTAAATGAGCAATAAAATAATAAATTATTAATTTAAAATTAGGGATATTTAAATATCTATCAATATAATCAATAAATGATGTGTTATATAAACATGCTTTAATTAGTTCTTCTTTAGTAAAATTATACTTATTTACTAATTCTAAAAATTTTTCATATGTATCAGTATCTATTTTTATCGTATTACGTAATATTTTTGATATATTAACGTTTTTTGCTGTTCCCCAGAAATATCCCCCTCTAACTAAAGTTATATTTCTTGAAGCATCAAGAGCTTTATTGAAAATTGCTTTTGCTGCCTGTGGATTTTCTTCAAAATACGTCATAAGCTTTTCATACATCATCTTTGACACAATTGTCTGCATTTCTGTATTACCGAGCTTACCCTTTGTCTGTCCTTCAAATTCTGCTTCTGTAAGTTTTACGCTGATAACTGCTGTAAGACCTTCACGGACATCATCACCTGAAAGGTTTTTATCGTTATCTTTTAAGAGTTTGAATTTTCGACCATATTCGTTGAATACTCTTGTAAGTGCAGTCTTGAAACCATTTTCATGAGTACCACCGTCGATTGTACGAACACCGTTAGCAAAACTCAAAATGATTTCGTTGTATCCATCATTATATGAAATTGAAACTTCTGCACTTCTGTCACCACTTACTGTTGTAAAGTGCATAATATCTTCAACAACAGGAGTAAGACCACGGCTTGTATTGATATAATCAACGAAGGACTTAATACCACCCTCATAGCAGAAGTTTTCTTCTACAATATTTTCAGGGTCACGTTTATCTGTTAGTGTAATTGAAAGACCTGCATTTAAAAATGCTTGTTCACGAAGTCTTCTTTGTAAAACTTCATATTCGTAAACTGTTGTTTCTGTGAAAATTTCAGGGTCTGCCTTAAATTTAATAAATGTACCTGTTTCGTCTGTATCACCAATAACTTTAAGGTCAGTAACAATATTACCTCTTTCAAATCTTTGATGATGAATATGTCCGTTTTGACTAACTTCTACTTCAAACCACTCTGAAAGAGCATTTACAACTGATGAACCAACACCATGAAGACCACCAGAAACTTTATAACCACTACCACCGAATTTACCACCTGCGTGAAGAACAGTTAAAACAACTGTAACAGCAGGAAGTCCTTGCTGTTCATTTATACCAACAGGAATACCACGACCGTTATCTCTAACAGTAATAATATCTCCTGGAAGAATTTCTACTTCAATATGAGTACAATATCCTGCAAGTGCTTCGTCAATGGAGTTATCGACGATTTCATAAACAAGATGGTGAAGTCCTTTTGGTCCTGTTGAACCGATATACATACCGGGACGCTTTCTTACAGCTTCAAGTCCCTCAAGAACCTGAATGGCAGAGGCATCATAAGTTTCAGTTACGACTGTATCCATAACTTCTTCTTCAATTGTGTTTTTAATCTGGTCGCTCATTTTTTTCCTCCGTCAAATTTTTGACTTTTTTATTTTATTCGTTTAAAAATTGTTGATGTATTAAGTGGTGAAATATATATTTTTTTATTTTCACCTTTTGTTGTAACGATGAATGATTTTGGTAATTCTTCAAAAGATACTGTTACACACTCATTATTTTTTGAGGATGTGTTTATATATTCTCTTGTAGATTTTGATACTGTTGTATTATCAAGGTCAAAGATGCCTAAAATATCTTTGTCAATGATAACTGTATCTTGACCTATATTAAGATACATCAATCCACCGCTTTTCCATTTTCTATTTTAAAAACTTTTCCTGCGTGAAGACGGGAAACTGTTTCCTTTTCACAACAGGTTATAAACACTTGTTTTTCCGTCATTTTATTAAGAATATAATTTTGACGAGTGATATCTAACTCACTCATAACATCATCTAATAAAATTATTGGATGTTCGCCTTTTAAATCTTTAATTATTTCTGCTTCACCAAGTTTTAAACTGAGAGATGCACTTCTCTGTTGACCTTGTGAACCAAATTTTCTTGCAGAAATATTATTTATTAGGATTTCTATATCATCACGATGTGGACCACAAGTTGTACTCTTTAAATACAAATCATTTGGTCTATGCTTTTTAAGGCTTTCAAAATAAATTCTTGCAATATCTTGTTTTTCTTCACTTTCATAACGGATATTACTGAGATATTTAATATCAAGTTCTTCTTTTTCACCTGATATTCCATTATATATGTCCGTTGCTTTACTTTTTAGTCGTTTTATGTAGTCTATTCTATCTTTTATTACTTCTGCACCTGAAATTGCAATTTTTTCATCCCATATATCAAGAGTATCAAGTAATGATGGATTTTCAACTGCATTTTTTAAGAGAGCATTTTTTTGCTGAATAAGATGATTAAAATACATAAGCTTTTTTGCATACATATTATCAATCTGGCTTATTGCGGTATCTATAAATTTTCGTCTGTTTAATGGTCCATCTTTAATAAGTGATAAATGAATTGGAGAAAACACAACTGCATAATATTTTCCTATCAATTCACGTGGTGAAGAAAGATTAATTCCATTCAAGTTTGCTGTTCTCTTTTTATCAATAAAAATTGCAGCATTATTTTCTCTGAGTGTTGTTTCATAACTTAAAGAAATTCTTGAATTTTCTCTTTCAAACTGAACAAGTTCACTATCTTTCGAATTTCTAAAACTTTTACATCCCGTAAAAAGCCATATTGCTTCTAAAAGATTTGTTTTTCCTTGTCCATTCTGACCATATATAACATTTATTTCTTTATGAGGAAAAATTCCCATAAAATCAATATTACGAAAATTTTCAATTTTTATTTCGTTAACATGCATTAGATAACCTCATAAATTACTCCGTCAAATTCAACTTTATCTCCTTGACGAATCTTTTTTCCTCGTGCAGTACAGATTTCATTATTTACTTTAACTTCACTTTCCTGTATTACAATTTTTGCATGACCACCAGTCATAACTGCATTACAAAGTTTTAAAAGTGAATCAAGTCTTATAAAATCACTATCAATCTGTATTTTTTTTATTTCTTTTTTCTTTACGTGAGCAGAAATTTTTTTCATCTTAATTCATCCTTACAGGAAGTACCATAAATAAGAAGCTTCTTTCATAAATCATTGAGCCATCATCTTCTGGTACAATAATAATTGGGGAAACAGAGCCATTAAGTCTTAATGTAATTTCATCAATATCACAAACTTTAAGAGCATCGAGAAGATATTTATTATTAAATCCGATTTCTACTCTTTCACCTTGAATATCAGCAAGAATTCTGTCGTTTGCAGTACCAAGTGCTGTTGTACTTGAAATTTTAACTGAATTTGCATCAAAAATACATCTTACATAACTCTTAATTCTTTCAGTAATAATCAAAGATGTTCTTTCAATACTACTGATAAGTTTTCTTGTATTTACTTTTACTTCTGTTTTTGCTGATGTAGGAATAGCACTCTTATAACTTAAGAATTCACCTTCAAGAAGACGAGAAATAATAACATAATTTCCACATTCAAACATAATATGACGAGAAGCAACCACCATTGAAACAGTTTTATCTCCATCACCTGCAAGTTTCATAACTTCATTAAGTGTTTTCTTTGGAATGATGAAATTCTTTTCATCACCTTCATAGTCAATTTTTTCATTTCTGATAGCAAGTTTATAACCGTCAACAGCAACAAGACGAATATTTCCTTGTGTTATTTCAAAACGTACACCAGTATGTACAATCTTTGCACCATTTTCTGCAGTTGCAAAAATTGTTTTCTTTACCATATCCTTTAATATTTCACCTTTAACAACAATTGGGAAACCACCTGAAACTGATGGTAATTCAGGATATTCTTCTTCAGAAAAGCCAGTAATTGAAAATTCTGAGTCACCACTCTTAATTTTACAAATAAGTCTTTCGTCACATTCAATTGTAACAAGCTCTTCTGGAGCATTTCTTAAAATATCACAAAGAATCTTTGCATTAAGAATAATGCTACCAGTTTGCTCAACTCTACCTGCAACAGCTGTTATGATACCCATTTCAAGGTCATAACCTGTAAGCATAATTCTGTCGTTTTCTGCTTTTATCAAGATTCCTTCAATTGTAGGAAGGTTTGTTGATTTTGAAGATGTAGCTCTTTGTACATTCATACATGCTTCGCATAAAATTTGTGAAGGACAAGTAAATTTCATAGTTATTCTCCTTAATTTATAAAATAAAAGAAATAAAAGTATAGTATTAGTAGTAGGCATTGCCTAAACTGTTGAAAACTAATTTTTTTATTGAATTATCAATGGTTGTAGCCATTTTTTTGTGTTTGAAAACTTTTTAGTTTGTTGTTAAATAAAATGACAAAAACTAACTTGTTCAAAATTTGATTGTTGATAACTTATAAATTGTCGAAATCTTAGTCATTTATATTCTTAATAATTTCATTTATAAGGTTCTTATATTTTGAATCAGAAGACATTCTCTGCTGAACATTTTTAAGAGCACTATTAACAGTTGAATGGTTTCTTCCAAAGATTTTACCAACTTCATCCTGTGAAAGTCCTGTAATTTCTCTTATTATGTACATAGCAGCTTGTCTTGCAGTGTTTATATTAGCATCTCGGCGTTCACTCTTAATTTGTTCTGGTGTAACACCAAAAGTGAATGAAACCTTTTCAAGAATATTTTCAACTACAACACCAACAGGTTGACTTGTAATAAGAATATCTTTTAAAACATCTTTTGCAATTTCAACAGTTGCTGAAACATTATTAAAGGTACAATAAGCAAAAATATTTTTAACTGAGCTTTCCATTTGACGAATATTTCCCTTAATATTTTCTGCAACAAAGAAACACACATCATCAGGAAGGTGAAAATTAAGATAATTTGCTTTATCTTTTATAATTGCAACTCTTGTTTCATAATCAGGTGGCTGAATATCACAAAGAAGACCACTTTCAAATCTTGTTTTAAGTCTGTCCTCAATTTTTGGAATAGCACTTGGTGGTTTATCCGATGTGAGAACAATTTGTTTTCCTGCTTTAATTAAAGTATCAAAAGTATGGAAAACTTCTTCTTCAGTCTGGTTTTTACCTGCGATAAATTGAATATCGTCAACTAACAATGCATCACAAGTTCTGTATTTATTATGAAAATCATAAGTAGTCTTTGTCTGCAAAGCAAGGAAAAGCTCATTTGTAAGATTTTCACTTGTTGTATAGACGATAGTTGCATCAGGATTATTAGATTTTAATTTTTCAATAATAGCATTAAGAAGATGAGTTTTACCAAGACCTGAATTTCCATAAATGAAGAGAGGATTAAACACAGAGCCTGGATTTTCTGAAACTCTTAAAGATGCTGTATATGCAAATTTATTTGAGGGACCAACAACGAAGTTGTTAAAAGTAAACTTAGGACTTTCAATATTAGAAAATTCCTTTTTTGAAGAATCCTCTGTTTCTTTTGTGGTATTTTCTTTAGAAATATTTTCTTCCGGAATAATTTCAAGTTCAACATTAAATCCCATGACATTATAAAAAGCGTCTTCAATAAAACTTTTATATTTTGTCATTATCAGGTCAATTTTGAATGCGGGTGCTGAAACTATAACTCTTTCTGCTTCAATCTTAATTAATTTAAGTGGGTCAATCCACATATTAAAAGCAATTGAATTCATATTTTCACGGCAAAAAGATAAAACAGTTTCCCATAATTCATTGTAAGAATTCATAAGTTTTTTCCTTTCTAAAAGAATAGTATAAAAAATGTGTTAATGCTCAAATTTCAATAAAAATGGCTTTATTTTAAGTTTTACCCGTTTATAAGTGTAGTACCTCAAAATAATAATCAACTAATTTTAACACAATTTAAAACAAATATCAATGGAAAATGTAATAAATTATAATATAATATATAATATAAATATGGGCAATTTTTAAAAAATTTTTGAGAAAAAAATAAAAATAAAAAAATATTTTTCAAAAGTTTTCAACACAAACCACAAGATATTGTTGAAAAAAATAATTTTATAAGATGAAAGTAGAAGATGTTGGAAAAAACTAATAAAATTTTTTAAGTTGACAAGTTGACAAATTTTTTATATAATGTCTTTCCGCAGATATTTTTACAATGTGTGACTAAAAATTATGAAACGGAGGAGTAGTAATGAAGAGAACTTATCAGCCAAAGAAGCGTCATCGCAAGATGGAGCACGGCTTCCGTAAGAGAATGTCTGACAGAAACGGCAGAAAGGTACTTGCTCGTAGAAGAGCTAAGGGCAGAAAGCAGTTGACATATTAATTTGTCAGTTGGGTAAAAAAATTGAAAAAGACAGTAACAATTAAAAGTAACTGTGATTTCCGTAGAACATACGGCAAAGGTAAAGTATTTCAGGCTCCTGCACTGGTTTCTTATGTATTAAAAAACCGTGCGGGAATTTGTCGTATCGGAATAACTACATCAAAAAAGATTGGTAATGCAGTTGAAAGAAACCGAGCAAGACGTGTTATCCGTGCTGCATATCAGTCAATTGAGAATAAAGTTAATGGAAATTACGATATTATTTTCGTGGCACGTACAAAAACAAAATACATAAAAAGTACAAGTTTAGAGACGATTATGCTTTCACAGTTAAAACAAGCAGGAGTTATAAATGAAGAAACTGATAATTAATGCAATCAGATTTTATCAAAGAAAAATATCTCCATTATTTGGCCCACGCTGTCGATATTACCCTACCTGCTCACAATATGCGGTAGAAGCTGTCGAAAGATTTGGAGCGATTAAAGGCTCCTTTCTTGCTGTATCAAGACTATTACGGTGTAATCCTTTATTTCCGGGAGGGTATGACCCTGTTCCGCAAAAAAAGGAAAAAAAGAAAAAAGACTAAAAATTGGTCCTAAAATTTGGAGGACAAAATGGAATTTATTAGAGAAGTATTTTCTATCCCATTCGGCTGGCTCATAGGATTATTCTATGATATCAGTAACAACTTTATTTTATCATTGTTGCTTATGACACTTTGCGTTAAGCTTGTTTTACTTCCGTCCTCGATAAAGCAACAAAAGGGTATGGTTAAAACCCAGAGAATGCAACCAAAAATCAAGAGAATAAGAGAAAAATATGCAGGTAACCAGCAGAAAATGAACGAAGCTATGAACGAACTTTATGCTCGTGAAGGCTATTCATCAATGACTGGTGGTTGTTCAGGTCTTCTTATTCAGCTCCCAGTTATGATGGGTGTTTATTATGTAAACTATAAGCTTCTTTCTTATGTTCTTAAAATTCCAGAAAATGTAATGGAAACAATTAAGACAGCAACTCATTCATTAGAAGCTTTTACAAATAACAAAAATGGTGAGTATCAAATTGAATTGATAGCATTAAGAAACTTTGAACAGATTAAATCTGTTGTTCCTACAGAATATGTTGGAAAAATCGAAGAATTCAGAGAAAATCTCAGTTTCTTGGGAATGAATCTTTTAGACACTCCTAATACAAAATTAGCATTAAGCAATCCTTTATGGTTGGTTCCTATTTTTACAGGTGTGACTGCTTTTGCTATGGGTATTTACTCATGGTTAAGACAGAAAAAGACAAACCCAGAAATGGCTAAAAATCCGAGTATGGGTTGTATGACACTTACAACTCCTATTATGAGTATTTGGTTCTCATTTATGTTCCCTGCAAGTGTTGGCGTTTATATCATTATGTCAACTTTATTCTCAATGGTTCAGATGGTTGTTATGAACAAAGTTTATTCACCAAAGAAAGTTCTTGCAAAAACTATGGTTGATGAAACTATTAATCGTAGAGCAAAAGAAAAAATGCTCAAAAAAATTGCAAACGATAAAAACGAAAATTAACTGAGGTATAAATATGATTAAAGAAGCAATCGGAACTGGTAATTCAGTTGACGAGGCAAAAGCTGCTGCTATGATTGAACTCGGCATCAGTGATTTTGATGATTTTACTGTTGAAGTTATGCAGACTCCAACAAAGAAAATTCTCGGTCTTTTCGGTGGTAATCCTGCAAAGGTAAAGGTTTCTGTTACATTACCAGACCCTAAACCTGAAAAAAAGGAAAACAAAAAAGAAAATAAAAAAATCGAGAAAAAACAGCCTGAAAAGAAGGCTGAGCCAAAAAAACAGGAAGTAAAAGAGCCTGTTAAAGAAGCAAAAGAAGAAGTTAAAGAAACTGTTGAAATTCCAATGGAAGCAACAAATCTTTATCCTGAAACTGCAGAATATATCAAGTCAATGGTATTGTCACTTGGTATGCAGGAATGTACAATTACAGAAAAATCAAATGCAGAAGAGATTTATTTTGAACTCGACTGTGGTGATGATTACGGTATCATTATCGGTAAACGTGGTGAAACTCTTGACGCTATCCAATATCTTGCAAGAATGGTTGCAAATAAAGGAAAGTCAAGCTATAAGAGAGTTTCAATCAATGTTGGTAACTACCGTGCAAAGAGAGAAGAAACACTTAGAATTCTTGCTAGAAAAACTGCAGTTAGAGCTGTTCGTCAAGGAAGAAGCATTTCCCTTGAACCAATGAATCCTTATGAAAGAAGAATCATTCATACTGCTGTTCAGGAAATTGAAGGTGCAACATCTCATTCTATCGGCTCTGACCTTGATAGAAGAGTAGTTATTTCTCCTGTTGAGGGTGCAAAGCACAACGGTGGAAACCGTGGAAGAAATAACCGTAACGGTGGCAGAAGAGAAAAGAAGGAAGCATATAAACCTGAAATTTCTCCAGATAGAGCTCCAAAGAGCGATATTGATGGTTCAGCACTTTACGGAAAAGTTGAAATCCGTTCAACAATTACAGAATAATTTTTAAATGGTAGGGCGGGGGCTTGGCTCCCGCCGTATTTTTTTAGGACTGATATTATGGAATATTTTGCAAAAGAATATGATATAGCTGTTATCGGTGCAGGTCATGCCGGAATTGAGGCTGCACTTGCATCTGCACGTCTTGGTGCATCAACGGTTATTTTCACAATAAATATGGACTGGGTTGGCAACTTACCTTGTAACCCATCAATTGGTGGTACATCAAAAGGTCATCTTGTTCGTGAAATTGATGCCCTTGGTGGTGAAATGGGTAAGGCAGCAGATAAAAATTCCATTCAGGTTAGAATGCTCAATCGTGGCAAAGGTCCTGCAGTACATTCTTTACGTGCACAGATTGACCGACGTGATTATTCAAAATATATGAAGCACACTCTTGAAAAGCAGGAAAACCTTGATATGAAACAGGCAGAAATCGTTGACCTTTATAAAAAGGATGGAATTTTCTACCTTAAAACTCAACTTGATGCCATTTATACTGCAAAGGCAGTTATTCTTGCAACAGGTACTTTCCTTGGTGGTAAAATTTATATTGGTGATGTTTCATTTGAAAGCGGTCCTGACGGGATGTTCCCTGCAACTCGTCTTTCACAGGCACTTTATAAAATGAATATTCCTCTCCGTAGATTTAAAACAGGTACTCCTTCACGAG
>CALEIS010000026.1 GCA_937877675.1 uncultured Clostridia bacterium
GCAAGAACAGCCATATCAAACGGATAATAAACAGGAGTAAGAATAATTACACTATCTCCTGGATTTGTACTCGCCTGAATGAGAATTGCAAGAGCATCAACAACACCTGGAGTATTAATAATCCATTCTTTTTTAACATCAAAATCGTGTTTGCGTTTCATCCACGAGATAACTGCATCAAAATATTCGTCAGTTGGACTTGTGTATCCGAGAACTGAATTTTCAGCAGTCTTTTTTATTGCATTTACAATCTGTGGTGCAGGATAAAACTCCATATCCGCCACAGAAAGTGGTACAAATTCAGGTGAAGCATTTTTAGCACCATTCCATTTGTTACTACCACAACCACGACGGTCAGGAATACTTGTAAAATCGTATTTCACAGTATCACTCCTCCTACTTTTTTCTATGTATTTATAATAGCATTGCACATTGACATTGTCAAATAATTCTGTTAGTATTCTTTTAGAAATATCAAAGGAGAATTGTTATGAGCACAACGATTGCAATTCCACAAATGGGAACGGACCTCTTTAGAAAATATATGAAAAGTAAATATGTGAAAAGCATTGAAAGAGCAGGAGCAAACGTCAAGTGGATTGAACTTGATGATACCGAAAAAGCAGTTGAGGAAGCGCTTGCTTGTGATGGTCTTCTTCTCCCCGGTGGTGCAGATATTGAACCTGCACTTTATGGCAAAGAAAGAGAAGAAAAATGTGGCAAACCCAATGAACTTCGTGATAAAAACGAATTCGAGATATTCAATGCCTTTGTAAAGACAGGCAAGCCTATTTTGGGCATTTGTCGTGGTTTTCAACTTATCAATGTGGCTTGTGGTGGCACTTTGCATCAGGATATTGCAGATATAAAAAAATGTAAACATTCTGATTTTCTTAAAAGAGCAAAGCCTGTTCACAAAGTAATTGTTACAGAAAATACCTTACTCTATAATATCTTTGGCAAAACTGAGGTTGGAGTCAACAGTCTTCATCATCAAGCAGTTGAAAACATCGGTGAAAATCTTACAGTTTCTGCTGTTAGTGAAGACGGATTTATTGAAGGATTAGAACTCAACAACCATCCATTCTGTGTGGCAGTTCAATGGCACCCAGAACACATGAGCAAAACGGATGCACTTCAACAAAAACTTTTTAATGAGTTTATAAATGCTTGTAAATAACGAATATTATATAAAAAAGCGTTGCATGGGGAAAATCCATTCCCCTCTTGCAACGCTTTTTGATATTAACTAAATTGCAATTTTCATTATCATCAAACCATATTTTTTAATCACGCACCTCTTAGGTTTCCATGTCTTATTGACTTAATTACAACACTTTATTATAATTAATAAAATATTACATTTTGTAACATAAAATCAAATTAGATTGTAAAAGCAAGATTTTTGTATTATGATATAAAAAAGTCTTTTCAAAAGGAGATGAACTTATGCACAAGGTTGACAATGCTGTAATAATGGCAGCAGGTACAGCAAGTAGATTTGCACCGTTGTCATATGAAATGCATAAAGCATTAATTACAGTAAAAGATGAAGTTCTAATTGAAAGACAAATTCGTCAATTGAAAGAAGCAGGTGTGCCTGAAATATATATCGTAACGGGATATAAAAACGAACAATTTGAATACCTTAAAGAAAAATTTGGTGTTCACCTTATTCACAATAGCGAATATCTCGTGAGAAACAACAATTCCAGTATTTATGCGGTAAAAGATATTTTAAAAAACACATATCTTTGTTCATCTGACAATTATTTCTCTGAAAATCCTTTTGAAAGTAGTGTGGATGATTGCTACTATGCAGCGGTCTATGCCGATGGTCATACAAAAGAGTGGTGTATGGAATATGCTGAAGATGGCACTATCACCAATGTCACCATTGGTGGTGAAAATGCATGGTACATGCTTGGTCATACATTTTGGAATGAAGAATTCAGTCGCAAGTTTGTCGAAATTCTTGAAGCAGAATATGACTTACCCGAAACCACAGACCTCTTATGGGAAAGTATTTATATAAACCACATTGATGAACTAAATATGAAAATACGTAAATATTCTAATGATGTGGTTTTTGAATTTGACACTCTTGATGAATTGAGAGAATTTGATGAAACTTATGTGTATGATACCCGTTCACAGCTATTAAAATCAGTTGCAAGGGAACTCGATTGTAAGGAAAATGAAATTACAGAGGTATTATCATATAAAGATTGCAACAATGCTGCTGCAGGTTTTATATTCACATATAACGGAACTAAGTATAAATATTCATACGAAGAAAAAATTTTGAGGAGAGTTTAAAATGGCAAAAGAAATTTTAGTAGAAGATATTCCTAAAATAAAAAATCTACTCCTTACTGTTATGGGAAATGATTGTTATGCAGACATCTCGCGAATGGGTGGCTTAACAAACCATACATATAAAATCACTCTTGAAGATGGCTCAGAATATGTTGTTCGTATTCCCGGCGAAGGCACAGAAGACGTAATTGTTCGTAGTGATGAAAAAGTAAGTACAATCCTTGCTTGTGACTTGGGCGTTGATGCAGAGTTGCTCTATTTTGGTGAAGATGGTTCAAAGGTTACAAAATATATCACAAATGCAATAACAATGTCATCCGAACTTTTACACCAAGAAAAACACATTGAACAGGTTGCAGAAATTTTTAAGAAAATTCATAATTGTGGAGTTGACACAAAAGTACCTTTCGAAGTGTTTGAAATGGCTGCAAGTTATGAGAAGGTCATTGAAGATAATAATGTAAGTATGTTTGATGACTATAACGAAATAAAAGCAAAAGTTATGAAAATTAAGGCAGAAGTTGATAATGCCGTTGATATTAAAAAGGTTCCCTGCCACAATGATTCTCTCTGCGAAAACTGGGTTGAGGGTGATGGCAGAATGTATCTTATCGACTGGGAATATGCAGGTATGAACGATGGTATGTGGGATGTTGCCGATGTTTCTATTGAAGCATCCTTTGATGAAGATTGTGACACAAAGCTTTTAACTGCATATTTAGGTCACAATCCTAGTGTTACTGACAGAAAACATTTTCTTGCAAATAAAATCTATGTTGACTTCCTTTGGACACTTTGGGCAAAGATGCGAGTTCCTTATGATGGACAAGCTATGGAAGATTGGGCACAAGAAAGATATTCTAGACTTAAAGGTTTCATTGAAGACTATGAGAATATAAAATAAATTAAAATTGGGGAGTGGAAATTATGTTAGCAGGTATTATAGCTGGTATTACTTGGGCTATTGAAACAATCGTTTTAGGTTATGCATTGGGTATGTCACCATTTTTTTCAACAGAAGAGGCTATTTTCTTAGCACCATTCGTAAGCACATTTTTACATGATGGTTTTTCCGCAATTTGGGCAACTATTTATAATGGTGTCAGAGGTAAATCAAAAAATGTTTGGAAAGCATTTAAGACAAAGAGTGGTAAATTTGTAGTTATTGCCGCAGTTATCGGTGGTCCTATTGGTATGACTGGTTATGTTATGTCAGTTAATTACATGGGTGCTTCAATCGGTGCTGTTGCATCTGCAGTTTTCCCTGCAATCGGTGCTGTACTTGCATTTATATTCTTGAAAGAAAAAATGAAATGGCATCAGTGGCTCTTCCTTATAGCAACACTTTTGGGCGTATATGGACTTTACTACTCGCCTGAAATGAATGTGACTAACTTTGCTCTTGGTATTGTTGGTGCTCTTATGTGTTCATTTGGTTGGGGCATTGAAGCAGTTATTCTTGCAAAATGTCTTACTGACCCTGAAGTTACTGATGAGTATGCACTTCAGATTCGTCAGACAACATCTGCTATTACATATGGTTTAATTCTTTTACCAGCAATTTCTTTAATTAAGGGTTGGGGCATTACAGAAAGTTGGAAATTTGCAGGTAGTCTTTTCACAAGTGATGCAACTTGGTTGATTCCAACAATCGCAGTAGCAGGTTTAGCAGCAACAGTTTCATATCTTTTCTATTACAAAGCTATTGCTCAAATTGGCGCATCAAAAGCTATGGGACTTAACGTTACCTATGGTGCGTGGGCAGTTATTATTACAGCAATTATAACAATGACAGCACCAAGTGCAATTACTGTTCTTTGCACAGTAGTTGTTTTGGTATGCAGTATTTTTGCAGCTGCTGATTTCAAAGAAATTTTCAAGAAAAATAAAGCGAAATAATGATATATTCAGTATAGATACTGTTTTCTGCATCAGAAACATATAAATCCGGATGACAGAAAAACAAGGAGGAATTCACTTATGCCTATGTATATTGACCCGGGTACGGGTAGTATGCTTTTCACCATTCTTATCGGTGTGCTTGGTGCAGCGTTTTATTCTTTAAGGATGCTCTTTATTAAATTAAGATACAAAATTAGTGGTGGAAAAGTTGACATCTCCTTACAGAAAGTACCGTTTGTAATTTTTTCTGATGACAAAAGATATTGGAAAATTTTTGAACCTATTTGTCGTGAGATGGAAAAACAAGGTAAAGAAATATTGTATATTACTGCCTCACCTGACGACCCTGCTATTAAAAGTGAATACAAAAACCTTAAAGTTGAATGTATTCAAAATGAAAACAAGTTATTTACCCGACTTAATTATATAAATGCAGGTATTGTTCTTTCAACAACACCAGGACTTGATGTTTATCAGTGGAAACGCTCTAAAGATGTTCTTTACTATGTACATATACCACACGCTGCAAGTGAAATTACTCTTTACAGAATGTTTGGTATTGACTATTATGATGCTGTTCTTCTTTCAGGTGATTATCAGATTAACGATGTCAGAGCTCTTGAAGAACTCCGTAATTTGCCACAAAAAGAGCTTGTAAAAGTTGGTATTCCGTATATGGACGAAATGGCTAAAAGAATGGAAGATGCTCCTACTGTTACTGAACATGAGCGTACAGTTTTGTTGGCACCTTCATGGGGTGATAATGCAATATTCGGTGTTTACGGTGGAAAAATAATAGAATTGTTACTTAAAACAGGATATCATGTTATTGTTCGTCCTCATCCACAATCTTTTACATCCGAAAAAGACATGTTGGAAAAATTGATGAAGGAATATCCCGAGTCAGAACAGCTTGAATGGAATAGGGATACCGATAACTTTGAAGTGCTTCGTCGTTCAGACATACTCATTTCTGACTTTTCAGGTGTTATCTTTGATTTCGTTTTAATTCACAACAAGCCTGTTATTTATACAAATCCTAATTTTGATTTAAGCGTTTATGATGCTTGGTGGTTGAAGACTCCACTTTGGACACTCTCTGCATTACCAAGAATTGGCTGTGAATTAACTGAAGAAAGTATGAACAACATCAAAGATGTTATCGACACCTGCCTAACGGACTCTCACTATTCCGATGGAATTCAGTCGGTTAAAAGCGAAACATGGGCTAACATCGGTAGTAGTGCCACTCTTGTTACGGATTACCTGATTAAAAAATATGACGAAATCACAAGTAACAAGAAAAAATAACTATAAGTCAACAGATAAAAAAGATGGTATCGTTATTACAGATACCATCTTTTTTACAGTCTGCAAATTCTTTTTTCAATCTTTACGTACTTAACAGCAATTTCTTTATCCAGTTTATTTCCCCTTGACAACTCTAATATTTTTCATGTGAAATATTATTAAATATTTACTTATTTTACCGATATTTTGATTGACAGTTTTGGGGCTGTGTGCTATAATTATAAAAACCAATACATTATAATAGCATGCAACTTATACGTCTTGCTTTTTGAGCAGGACATTTTTTAAGCAGAAAGGAGATTAATATGACTACCAACACATCAGTAAATATTATTTCTGCTTCTTTGAGTTCTGGTTTTGTTGACGATATTGGTATTTCTATTTCTAATTTTGACTTTTCTGCTATTGATTTTTCACGTTGTGTGATTTTTCCTGGTTTCTGTGATGTGCATGTGCATTTCAGAGAGCCAGGTTTTTTTTATAAGGAAACCATAGCTTCGGGTAGTTTAGCATCAGCAAGAGGCGGATATACCGCTGTTTGTACTATGCCAAACCTTAATCCCGTGCCTGACAGTACAGAAAACTTGAAAATTCAAAGAGATATTATTGAAAATACTGCTTGTATCCATGTATATCCTTATGGCTCTATCACTGTAGGACAAAAGGGTGAAGAACTTTCTGACCTTGAAGGTATGGCTCCTGATGTTGCCGGTTTCTCTGATGACGGCAGAGGCGTTCAGTCCGACGAAATGATGCGAAAAGCTATGGAAAAAGCAAAGGCGTTGGACAAGCCTATTGTTGCTCACTGTGAAGTAAATGGACTTCTTCGTGGCGGTTATATTCACGATGGTGTTTATGCCGCTGAGCACGGACACCGTGGAATTTGCTCTGAAAGTGAGTGGGCTCAGATTGCAAGAGATATTGAACTCGTAAAGGAAATCGGTGTTAAATACCACGTTTGCCATATTTCTACAAAGGAAAGTGTAGAACTTATTCGTAAAGCAAAGGCAGAAGGTGTGGATATTACCTGTGAAACAGGGCCACATTATCTTGTAATGGATGACTCAATGCTTCAAGAAGACGGTCGATTTAAAATGAATCCACCTTTGAGAAGTAAAGAAGACCGTGATGCTCTTGTACAGGGTATTATCGATGGTACTATCGACATGATTGCTACAGACCATGCCCCCCACTCTGCTGAAGAAAAATCAAGAGGTCTTGAAAATAGCGCTTTTGGTGTAGTTGGCATTGAAACAGCATTTCCTATTATGTACACTTACCTTGTAAAAACTGGTGTTATTACTATGGAAAGACTTGTGGAACTTATGGTTATCAACCCAAGAGAACGTTTTAATATTCCCCTTGGTTGTGACTACTCTATTTGGGACATTCAAGAAGAATACACTGTTGACCCTGCAGAGTTTGTGTCCCTTGGTAAAGCAACTCCTTTTGAAGGTTGGAAGGTAAACGGTCGTTGTCTTGCTACCGTTTGTGACGGAAAAATCGTTTATAAAAAGTAAATCCATCAAATGATTTAATATAGATTATAAGAATTTTAGGAGGATAATAATCAATGGCTAAAAGAACAGATATCAAAAAGATTCTTATTATCGGCTCAGGTCCTATCGTTATCGGTCAGGCTGCCGAATTTGACTACGCAGGCACTCAGGCTTGTCTTGCACTTAAAGAAGAAGGCTATGAGGTTGTTCTTTGCAACTCAAACCCTGCAACAATTATGACTGACACTATTATCGCAGATAAAGTATATATGGAGCCTTTGACTCTCGAATATGTAGCAAAAATCATTCGTCACGAGCGTCCAGATGCTATCATTCCTGGTATCGGTGGTCAGACAGGTCTTAACCTTGCTATGCAGCTTGAGAAAAAAGGCATTCTCAAAGAATGTTGTGTTGAACTTCTTGGTACTTCAAGTGCTTCTATCGAACGTGCAGAAGACCGTGAAATGTTCAAAGAACTTTGCGAATCAATCGGTGAACCTGTTATTCCTTCAGAGATTACTTACTCATTAGAAGAAGCAAGAGCAGCTGCAAATCGTATCGGTTACCCTGTTGTTCTCCGTCCTGCTTTCACTCTTGGTGGTACAGGTGGCGGTTTTGCCTACAATGATGAAGAGCTTATGGAAATCGGTGTTAATGCATTCAACCTTTCCCCTGTTCATCAGGTTCTTATTGAGAAATCTGTTAAAGGTTATAAGGAAATTGAGTTTGAAGTTATGCGTGACTCAAATGACCATGCTATCACTATCTGTGGTATGGAAAACATTGACCCTGTTGGTGTTCATACTGGTGACTCATGTGTTGTAGCACCTATTATGACACTCAGCAAAGAAGATGAGAAGATGCTTAATGATTCAGCAATCAAGCTCATTAAAGAACTTAAAATTGAAGGCGGCTGTAATGTTCAGTTTGCTCTTAATCCTCATACTTCAGAATATTACCTTATCGAGGTTAACCCACGAGTTTCTCGTTCATCTGCACTTGCATCAAAAGCTTCAGGTTATCCTATCGCTCGTGTTACTGCAAAGATTGCTGTAGGTATGGCTCTTGAAGACATTCAGATTGCTAACACAAATGCTGC
>CALEIS010000027.1 GCA_937877675.1 uncultured Clostridia bacterium
ATATCTTTAATCAAGAAATTCCCCTCCCCTCAAAAAGTTTTTTGAGTTCAAGGTAACCTTGCTCAACTGTATATATTTTTTCGCTGACATCATAACCTTTTTCACGAAGTTTGATGAAAATTTCAGTTATCTGTGGCACAGAAAGTCCGATTTCACGAAGTCTTGATGCTTTTTCAAAGACCTCATCAACTGTACCTGCCATTTCCACCTTTGAACTATTCATCACGATAACCTTTGTTGCAAATCGTGCAACATCATCCATACTGTGAGAAACGATTATAACTGTTTTGCCTGTTTTTTCACGATAGTTTTTTATAAGAGCAAGTATATGCTCCCTACCCATTGGGTCAAGTCCGCTTGTTGGCTCGTCCAAAATAAGGATTTCAGGCTCCATTGAGATTACTCCTGCAATAGCAACTCGTCTTTTCTCGCCACCTGACAAGTCAAATGGTGATTTCGAAAGCATATCGTCAGGAATACCAACATATTTTGCAGCATTTCTTACTCTCTCGTCAATTTCCGCCTTTGAGAGTCCCATATTCGTAGGACCAAAGGCAATATCTTTATAAACAGTTTCTTCAAAAAGCTGATATTCAGGATATTGGAAGCAAAGTCCAACTCTGAAACGAGTGTCAAAAATCTTTGACTTTGACTGCCAGATATTTTCACCATCAAGGAAAATTTTACCGTCAGTTGGCTTTAAAAGTCCGTTAAGATGTTGAACAAGAGTGCTTTTACCAGAGCCAGTATGACCGATAATTGCCACAAATTCACCCTTAGGGATATCTATATTCACATTGTCGAGTGCAGTGATTTTAAATGGAGTGCCTTCACCGTAGACATATGTTAAGTTTTGGGTTTCAAGGTGGGACATATCTTACTGACCTTTCAATAAATCATCTATATTCTGGACTAATTCGTCGATACTCAACAAATCATTTTTTAAGTTAATTCCGTCATTTTTAAGCATTTTTGCTAAAAGACAAGTCTGTGGTACATCAAGACCAATACTACGAATTTTATCCGTGTCGGCAAAAACCTCTTTTGGTGTGCCATCAAGTAAAAGACGGCTATCATCCATGACAACAATTCTGTCGGCTTCACAAGCCTCTTCCATATAATGAGTGATGAAAACAACTGTAATTCCGAGTTCTCGGTTAAGTCGTTTAATTGCTTTCATTACATCACGTCTGCCTTCAGGGTCAAGCATAGCAGTTGGCTCGTCAAGGATAATACAACGAGGCTCCATAGCAATAATTCCTGCTATTGCTACACGCTGTTTTTGACCACCCGAAAGTTTATGTGGCTCGTGGTTTTTGTATTTATACATACCCACGATTTTAAGTGATTCATCCACTCTACGACGAATTTCCGAAGGCTCAATTCCAAGATTTTCAGGACCGAATGCAACATCCTCTTCAACGATAGTTGCAACAATCTGATTGTCTGGATTTTGGAAAACCACACCAACAGTCTGTTTAATTTTTATATCGTCATCTTCATTTTTTGTATCCATTCCGTCAACGAGAATTGTACCACTTTCAGGAAGTAAAAGTCCATTTGCAAGTTTTGCTAAAGTACTTTTGCCCGAGCCATTATGACCGAGAATAGCCATAAACTCACCCTCGTTAATTGAAAGTGAAAAATCTTTAACAGCAGGTGCTAACACCATGCCTTCTTCGTCACTTTCATATCGGAATGTTACATTTTTGAATTCAATAATACTCATTCTTTACTCCAAATTGCAGATGCACCACAAGGAAGTACTAAACCATTTTCAGTAGCACGGAGTCCGATTTCACTACCTGTTACCTTACCACCGAAGCGTTTTTTCACAACTGCACCTAAAATATACTCCATAACTGATGGGCTTAATCCTGTTGTGTAAGAATTTATAAGCACCATAAGTGGGTCATCACTTAAAACCTGACTACAAAGCTCAACAAAACCATAAACCTCGTTTTCAAGCTTCCAAACCTCACCACCAGGACCTCTGCCATATGATGGTGGGTCCATAATGATAATGTCATATTTATTGCCACGACGGATTTCACGCTGAACGAATTTTATACAATCGTCAACAATCCATCTAACATTCTTATCAGCAACACCTGAACTCACAGCATTTTCCTTTGCCCAGAGTGTCATACCCTTTGATGCGTCAACATGACAAACAGAAGCACCTGCTTTAAGAGCAGAAACCGTTGCACCGCCTGTATAAGCAAACAAGTTAAGAACTTTTACTTCACGACCAGCATTCTTAATGATTTCTGCCACCTTATCCCAGTTTGTTGCTTGTTCAGGGAAAAGACCAGTGTGCTTAAAGCCCATTGTTTTAATATTGAAAGTCAAATCACGGTAGCCGATAGTCCAGAAGTCAGGGATTTTGTTCCTTATTTCCCATTGACCGCCACCAGTCTGTGAGCGGTGATAAACGGCATCCGCTTTTTTCCAAAGTGGATTTTTCTTTTCTGTTTTCCATATAACCTGTGGGTCGGGACGGATTAAAGTAATATTCCCCCAACGTTCAAGTCGTTCACCGCAGGAGCAGTCAATAAGTTCATAATCTTTCCAATTATCGGCAACTCGCATTTTATACTAACCTTTCTTTTACAACCTGAGCGACACTTTCGCCCAGTTCATTGATTTTATCTAAATTCTTACCCTCAAGCATTACTCGTACAAGAGGTTCTGTACCTGAAAGACGAACAAGAATTCGTCCGTCATCTCCTAATTCTTCATGAGCCTGTTTTATTGCGTTCTGTACTTCTTTATCCTTTGGGAACTGTGCTTTGCCAAAGTTTGAAACACGGACATTTATAAGCACCTGCGGGTAAACTTCCATTTCGTCGGCAAGGTCTTTCAAAGTTTTTCCTGTATCCTTTAAAACGGAAAGCAACTGAATTGCAGAAAGCTGACCGTCACCTGTTGTTGCGTGTTCCAGGAAAATAATGTGTCCTGACTGTTCACCGCCGATGCTGTAACCGTTATCAACCATGTTCTCAAGCACATAACGGTCACCAACTTTTGTTTTTTCACATTTGATACCGTTTTGTTCGCAGAATTTGAAAAATCCCATATTACTCATAACAGTTGCAACAAGCGTATTTCCGCCAAGTTTATTTTTTTCTTTGAGATATTTTGCGGCAATTGCCATAAGCATATCCTTTATCCAAAGGAAGCACACGGTCACAAGAATCATCCACTGGTATATCTCAAAGTTTTTTCTAAGATAGATCAAAGGAAGAAATAGACTGATGAGGATCGCGCCTACGTTAAAGTAAATCTTAATATAGTTTATTCGAACGTGAGATTTCGCATTTGCATTTTTCACGTCCTGCATTCTTTTTTTATTTTCAAAATAGCGATCTACTTTGTGTGCAATTTTGAAGAGTTGTTGTAACCAGAAGAATGTAATACTGATGAGAATAACCCAATCAAAAGTGGAAGTAAATGTGTTGAACGGAATAATAGACATACCAAAAATAATGGTAGCTGCGCCAACACCACGGCATACAATTATAGACGGAATGAACCAGCTGAGCTTCATCTTGGTAACGCCCGCGATCATAACGAGTGCGTCATCAGGGAAGATGGGGAAGAGCATCATCAGAGGGAAGTATGTAGTACCTCTGGTACGAAGGAGCTCGAGTGACTTTTCACAGTCGTCCTTGCCGAGCATCTTCTCACAGATCTTGTATCCGCCCCACTGACCGATAAAGTAGAGGATCGCACTTGCGACAACAACACAGGAGTAGGAGAAGATGAACGCCATCCAGGGCCTGCCCGCGTAGAGCACCTCGGAGCTGATCATAACAAAGGCTGCAGCCACACCGGGAATAGCACACAGGAGCATACTGAGTCCGATCTGTATGAGCATGAGCACTATAAATCCGTACCACTTACCGGTAAAGCCGTCAAGTATATGCTGATTGAATTGGAAGCCACCGTCATAGCTGAGTACGTCGGTAGCAAATAATATAAGCATTGTGATAACCGAGATTACCGCAAGCATTAAAAAGAGGGAAAGAAGCTTAAGGATCGTTGCCTTATTCTCCTGTACCTTCTTCATAATAGTTTTCATTAAATCACCTCGAAATTCTAGTATAATTATTTTAGCACCTAAAAAGGGCAAAGTCAAGGGAATTTGGGCAAATTATTAAAAATTATGAAA
>CALEIS010000028.1 GCA_937877675.1 uncultured Clostridia bacterium
TGTTAAAGCCAAGCTTATAGAATCTTCTGATAAGAGGAAGTGCTTCTTCCTTATCTTTATCAGCAATAGTGCAGAATACTGTACCATAATTTTGAAGGTGCATACCTGAAGCCTGAAGTGCTTTGTAAACTGCACGAGTTCTTGTACGGTCATAACCGATTGCTTCGCCAGTTGACTTCATTTCAGGTGAAAGGTAAGCATCAAGACCACGAATCTTGTTGAATGAGAATACAGGAGCCTTAACATACCAACGGTCTTTTTCTTCAGGATAAATATCGAAGAAGCCCTGTTCTTTAAGACTCTTGCCGAGAATAACTTCAGTAGCAATATCAGCAAGTGAGTAGCCAGTAGCCTTTGAAAGGAATGGAACAGTACGTGATGAACGAGGATTAACTTCGATGATGTAAACATCGTCGTGGTCATCAACAATGAACTGGATGTTGAAAAGACCTACGATACCAATGCCAAGACCAAGTTTCTTAGCGTATTGAAGAATAATACCCTTAACCTTGTTTGAGATTGAGAAAGGAGGATAAACTGAAATTGAGTCACCAGAGTGAACACCTGTACGTTCAACAAGTTCCATAATACCAGGAACAAACACATCTCTACCATCACAGATAGCATCGATTTCAACTTCACGACCCTGAATGTATTTGTCAACAAGAACTGGTTTGTCCTCATCAATTTCAACTGCAGTCTTAAGGTAATGGCGAAGCTGTTCTTCGTTTGCAACAATCTGCATAGCACGTCCACCAAGAACAAATGAAGGACGAACAAGAACAGGGTAGCCGATATCAGCAGCTGCTGCAATACCATCTTCCATATTTGTAACTGCCTTACCCTTTGCACGAGGAATATTTAACTCATTAAGAAGGTTTTCGAATGCATTTCTATCTTCTGCACGGTCGATAGCAGCACAGTCTGTACCAATAATTTTAACACCACGGTCATGAAGAGGCTGTGCAAGGTTAATAGCAGTCTGACCACCAAGAGAAGCGATAACGCCCTCTGGTTTTTCAAACTCTACGATATTCATAACATCTTCTGGAGTAAGAGGTTCAAAGTAAAGTTTGTCAGCGGTTGTGTAGTCAGTTGAAACTGTTTCAGGGTTATTATTGATGATAATAGCCTCATAACCTGCATTTTTAATTGTCATAACAGCGTGAACTGTTGAATAGTCAAATTCAACACCCTGACCGATACGGATAGGACCAGCACCAAGAACGATAATTTTTTTCTTATCAGTTAAGCGAGAAGTGTTTTCACCTGTGTATGAAGAATAGAAGTAAGGAATGTAAGCATTTGTATGGCAAGTATCAACCATCTTGAATGCTGGGAAAAGATTGTTTTCCTTACGCATATTATAAACATCAATTTCCTTGCAGTTCCAAAGACGAGCGATATATTTATCACTGAAGCCCATCTTTTTAGCAGCGATAAGAGTTTCAACATCCTTCTTTACACGAAGAGTTTCTTCCATATCGATGATGTTTTTGAACGCCTGAAGGAAATATGGAGTAATCATAGTGATTTCATGAATCTTTTCAATAGAAACACCGTGATAGATAAGTTCTGCAATGGCAAAGATGTTGTCTGAACGGAATTCTTTGATATAGTCAAGGAGTTCTTCAACGCTCATATTGTCAAATTTTGAAAGGTAAAGGTGGTTAGCACCGATTTCAAGAGAACGGATACCCTTGAGAAGAGCCTCTTCAAGATTTGAACCAATACCCATGATTTCACCAGTAGCCTTCATCTGAGTACCAAGCTTATTAGTTGCAGAAGCAAACTTGTCAAATGGGAAACGAGGTAATTTAGCGATAACATAGTCAAGTCTTGGCTCAAATGCAGCATTTGTGTTAGCAATCTGAATGTCTTCAAGAGCCATACCTACAGCAATCT
>CALEIS010000029.1 GCA_937877675.1 uncultured Clostridia bacterium
TCACAAACACAATTTTCCGTAATCACCTTGACGGCAGAGCATTCTGTAATGACCCAGACGTATTCTTCCTTCGTGACATCAATATCGGTTATAACTGGGAACAGAAACTCCTTCATGGTAAAGTTAACTCTGTTTGTGGTAACGTTCTCTTCGTTTCTGATAATGCTGGAGATTTTGACGACAACAGAATTGATGTTCTTAAGGATTTCTTCAAGGATAAGAATTATAAGGTTAATTTTGCTGAATTTGTTGGTGAAGATGTAATTCGTCTTGACTTTACAGAAGATGGCGTTGAAAAGAGCCTTACATTGAATCTTGATTCAGGTGAAAGCAACATATTTGATGTACTTTAATAGGTGAATATTATGAAGTTAGCAGTTATCGGCGGTGGCGGAGTCCGTTCAATGTTTTTGGCAAAAAGTATTGCGGGTAGAGCCGAAAAGATGGGCATTACTGACCTTGTCTTTATGGATAACAATGAAAAGAAACTGAATATTTACGGCAAGATGGCGAGAGAAGTCTCTCGCCGTCTTTGTCCTGTTTTGAATTTTACTTTGACAACGGATGCGAAGGAAGCAATTACCGATGCAGATTATGTAATTACAACTATCCGTGCAGGTGGGGACAGAATGCGTTGTCGTGACGAGAGAATTGCTCTTGATATGGGTATTCTCGGTCAGGAAACAACGGGTGCAGCTGGTTTTTCCTTTGCTATGAGAAGTATTCCTGCCCTTAAAGAGTATTGCGAACTTGTGAAGCAATATGCAAAGCCCGGTGCTATGGTGTTTAATTTCACAAACCCTGCAGGTGTTGTATCACAGACACTTCGTGATATGGGATATGATTTTACTTATGGCATCTGCGATGCTCCAAGCGGAATGTTAAGACGATTTGAGGAACTATACGGATATTCTGAAAATTATCTTGATGCACTTTGCTATGGACTTAATCATTTGTCATTCTTCAAATATATCAAGGCAGATGGTGTTGATATTACAAGTAAAATTGTAAGTGATGACGAGGCATATAAAAATACTGATTTGCGTTATTTCAGCAAAGATTTTTTAATGCGTAAACAGTATGTGCCAAATGAATATATGTACTATTTCTACAATCGTGAAAAGGCTGTTGAGAATATTTTGGGTGCAGAGTGTACTCGTGGTGAGCAGATTGCAGAGATTAACGAAAAAATGACAGAAGAATTATCAAATATCGATATTGAAAAAGACTTTGAAAAAGCACTCGCAATTTTTGATTATTACTATGGTCTTCGTGAAGGCTCATATATGGCAAGTGAAACAGGGGAGAAGAGAAATTCTACTTGGCATTTTGATATGTATGCTCCTGATGACGGTGGTTATGCAGGTGTTGCACTTGGCATTATTGATGCAAAAAATTCAACAGAAAAAACAAGAATGATTGCGTGTATCCCAAACGATAACAAGGCTTTGGATTTCCTCAGTGAGAGTGATACTGTTGAGATTTCTTGTGAAATTGTTGGCGGAAAGGTAACACCAATAAAAATTGGTGATGTTCCATTTGAAAATAAAGAGATTATAACAAGAGTAAAGGCTTATGAGCGACTCGCTTCAAAGGCAATTATAAATTGCGATAGAGAAAGTGCTGTTGATTGTTTGTATCTTCATCCTTTAGTTGGCTCATATTCACTTGCTGAAAAACTTGTTGACAAATATATTGAACTTAACAAAGATTTTACGGGAGAATGGAAATGAGTTTTGTTGCTGCTTTTGGAAAATTGAATGTGGATTTACTCTATTCAGGTATGCCAAGAATTCCAAATGAGGGTGAAGAAATTTACTCAAAGGATTTCAGAGTTTGCCTTGGTGGTGGTTTACCTGCAACAATGATAAATTGTTCTCGTTTAGGTGTGCCTGCAAAAATCGGCACATTTTTAGGTGACGATATGTTTTCAAACTTTGCAAGAGGTGAACTCGAAAAAAGTGGCACAAAGTATGAAATTTTTGAAAGCAAAAACTATCCTTTGAATGTGACATCTGCAATTATCACAGAAAAAGACAGAACTTTTGTGTCCTATGGTGGCACGGAAACTTATTCTGACAAAATGCTTGAAAAAATCTATAATTGCTTAAAAGGAGCAAAGGTTGTTGCTATGCAGGAAAAACTTATTCCTGTTTATAAGCAACTCAAAAAGGAAGGCACCATTTTAGTTCTTGATACGGGTTATAGTGATGATATGTCCTTTGAAAAACATAAGGACTTAATCGAAATTGCAGATTATTACACTCCAAATATTGATGAAACTGAAAAACTGACAGGCACAAAAGACTATAAAGAAGCACTTAAAATTTTGGGTGAACACTTTGAAAAGCCAATAGTAAAACTCGGCAAAGGTGGTTGTGCAGGGTTTGACGGTGACTATTTTGTGGTAGATAATATTGACGAATTCAAGTGCATTGATGCAACTGGTGCAGGGGATGCTTTCCTTTCAGGCTTTATCTACGGATTATATAATAATTTTGATTTCAGAAAATGTATTTTAGCAGGTAATATTACTGGTGGTAAATGTGTTACAGGAATCGGTTGTTTAACAGAATATATAAATGAAAAAGAAATTGTGGAATATCTTAGTAAATACGATTTCTTAATTAGGTGATTTGATGAATAAAAAACTTGATATTTCACAACAAATGGCAACTGCACCTGTTTGGAGTTTGATTATTAAACTCAGCATTCCTGCAATTCTTGCTCAGGTTGTGAATCTTCTTTACAACATTGTTGATAGAATTTACATCGGTCACATGGGCAATGTTGGGACAATGGCCATTACGGGTGTTGGACTTTGCTTTCCTATTATTTCGTTGATTTCAGCATTCACAATGCTTATTGCTCAAGGTGGTGCACCTCGTGCAGCTATTGAGATGGGAAAAGGGAATATTGCTAGAGCAGAAAAAATACTCGGAAGTTGTTTTTCAACACTTATTGCGTTGTCGGTAATACTAACAACAGTATTTCTGTTGTTTGGTGAAAAATTTTTGATGCTTTTTGGTGCAAGTGAAAGCACAATTATCTATGCCTTGCCTTATATGAAAATTTATGTGGCGGGTTCGATTTTTGTAATGTTTTCTTTGGGACTCAATATGTTTATCACAACCCAAGGATTTACAAAAATCAGTATGGCAACAGTACTTATAGGTGCAATTTGCAACATAATTCTTGACCCTGTTTTTATTTTTGGTTTTAAATTGGGTGTTAAGGGTGCTGCCTTTGCAACAATTATTTCTCAGGCAATTTCTGCTATATGGGTGTTGTCATTTTTAACTGGAAAGAAAACTAAATTAAGAATAAGAAAAGAAAATCTCTTGCCTGATATGAAAATTCTTCTTCCTGTGTTAGCTCTTGGTGTTTCACCATTTGTTATGAATGCAACGGAAGCAGTAATTAATGTGGCATTTAATTCATCGCTACAAAAATATGGTGGAGATATTGCTGTTGGTGCCATGACAATCTGCACGACAATATTCCAGATGGTATGGGTACCTGCACAAGGAATCGGTCAAGGTGCACAACCAATAATTAGTTACAACTATGGTGCAAAGAATGTTGATAGAGTTAAGCAAACATTCAAAGCATTCCTTATTATATGTTTTACATTTATATTTGCATTTGGTATGGTAATCCAGTTGTTCCCACGAGTTTTCATTGGTATTTTTAATGACAATCCTGAACTTGTGGAAATGGCCACATGGACACTTCGATTGTATGGTTGTGCTATGGTGTTCTTTGGAATACAAATGGCTGTACAACAAACATTTATTGCTCTTGGCAAGGCAAAGGCTTCGCTTTTTATTGCGTGTTTACGAAAAGTCATTCTTTTGGTACCACTCATCTACATCTTGCCAAACTTTTTTGAAAATAAAGTTTTTGCAGTGTTCCTTGCAGAGCCAGTATCCGATGCAATTTCTATTACAACGGCGGCTATTGTGTTTTTCTTTGTATTTAGAAAAGAAATGAAAGAACTATCAAAATAAATACTGTACAAAAATAGTTCTTTGTGATAAGATTACTTTGTAAACGACTTATGTGGTTGGAGGAAAGAGAAAATGGAAAAAGAAATCTATGCTCTTGCGTTTGACATTGGTACAACTGGTGTTAAAACTTGTTTGTTTAAAATAGGCAAGACAATTGAACTTATTTCAGCGGCAAGTGAGGGTTATAAACTTTATATTATGCCTAATGGTGGTGCTGAGCAGGACCCTAATGAATGGTGGGCAGCTATGTGCTCAACATCAAAAAAAGTTATTGCAGAGTCAGGTGTTGACCCTAAAAATATTTATGGTATTTCATTCTGCTCACAGATGCAAGGTCTTGTGCTTGTTGATAAAGACGGAAATCATGTTCGTCGTGCATTCAGCTATATGGACCAGAGAGCTACTGAAGAAATCAAAAAGGGTATGGCTTACGGACCACAGATTGCAGGTGGCAACATCTTTAAACTTCTCCCATCACTTGCAATTACAGGTGCAGCAGCATTAAGTGTTAAGGACCCTGTATGGAAATACAAGTGGACAGAGGCTAATGAGCCTGAAAACTTCAAAAGAGTACATAAATGGCTTGATGTTAAGGAATATCTTATCTGTCGTATGACTGGTGAGTTTGTAATGACAAAGGACTCTGCTTTCGGTGCACTTCTCTATGACCTTAAAAAGCAGGATTGGAGCCCTACAGTATGCAAACTTTTAGGTGTTGATATGAAACATCTTGCTCGTATAGCAGATTGTACAGAAAAAATTGGTGAGCTTCGTCCACAGCAGGCTGAGGAATTGGGTCTTGTTCCTGGAATTTCAGTTTATGGTGGTGGCGGTGACGCTACTCTTATCGGTGTTGGTGCAGGTGCAACAGAGCTTGGTGACACTCATATTTATCAGGGTACATCTGGTTGGGTTTCAACAGTTACAGACAAGAGTGTTGTTGACTCAAGCACAATGATGGCAGCTGTTGTTGGTGCAGAAGATGGCATTTATAACTACTTCGGTGAACTTGAAACAGCAGGTAAGTGTGTTGAGTGGGTTAAGGACCATTTAGCGCTTGACGAAATCGATATTTATCTTGATAAACAACAAGCCCTTAAACTTAAAACTGCGGATATGGAAGTTGTTTATACAAATCTTTATGACTATATGATGGCTGTTGTGGATTCAATTCCTGCAGGTAGTGGTGGAGTAATCTTTACACCATGGCTTCATGGTAACCGTTGCCCATTTGAAGACCCAAATTCAAGAGGAATGTTCTTTAATATCAGCCTTGACACAGGTAAGACAGAACTTATTAGAGCAGTTGTTGAAGGTGTTTGCTTCCATCTTCGTTGGTTTATTGAAACTGAGGAAAAGAAGGTTAAAACTTCAAATACAATTCGTTTCGTTGGCGGTGGTGCTTTATCAGCTGTAACTGCTCAGATTCTTGCTGACTGTACAGGTAGAGTAATCGAAACTGTTGCAAGTCCTCAAAACGTTGGTGCTGTGGGTGCTGCTGTGCTTATTGCGGTTAATGCAGGTATCATTCCAAGCGTTCGAGATGCAAAGAAGCTTATTCCTGCTGTAAACACATTCACTCCTAACAAGGAAAACAAGGCTGTTTACGATAAGAACTTTGAAGTGTTTAAGAAACTTTATAAGTCAAACAAGGAAAATTTCGCAGCACTTAATTCATTGAACTAAAAATATCGGGGGTGGAAAAAATCTACCCCCATTTTTTTGTTGCAATAATATATTAAAAACTGTATAATAAATTTATACTTTTGTCGGAGGTGTAATTTTGGCAGACAAAAAATCTATTTTTGATAAGTATAAATCCATTGACGAAAATGGTGAAATAAAAGAAGAGTCCGTTGAAGAACAATCTACTCAGGAAATTGTGCCTGAAATCATTGTTGAGCCAGAAGATGTGAAAACTGAAACGGTAGAGACAACTGTTGTGGATGAAGCAATTCCTTCCGAATATAACTTCAAGGACGATGGATATGATGAGATTGGTGAGATTCTTAAATCAATTTCATTAAAAGAAAATGCTATCAGTGTTGCATCTGAAATTGAGACAGAGCCTGAGGTTACAGTAGCGGTAAACGAAACTGTTGAGGATGAAGTTGTTGTAAATGATGTTGATGCAACAGAAACTTCTGTCAATGAGATTCCAGTGGTTGTTGAGAACCCTGAAACAGGGAAAAAAGAAAAAAAGAAAAAGCAGCCCAAAGAAAAGAAAGTAAAAGAGCCAAAAGAGAAAAAAGAAAAGAAACCTAAGGAAGAAGTAGAAAGAGCAGAGCCAGAACCTGCAACAAAAATGGACTACTTTACTATTATCATAGCGTTGGTTGCTGTGGCTTTGGCAATTGCTTTTGTTGTGGTTAAATATTTTCCTAGCAGACAAGAGGGTGTTTCTGGTGAAACAACTACTGTGGCTTCAGAACAAGAGTTAGCAAGTATTCAGATGTTTAGAGATGGATATCTTACTAATTTGGTGCAGAGTGATATTCCAGATGTTTTCTATCAATTCTCATCGGATTATAGTATTCAGTATTATCAGTACAGAGAAAACAGAATGGTGCCTGTACAGACAACAGGTGTAATTCCTGCAAATGTGGATTATGGTCCAACAAAAATTACTGTTGATATTGAATATGTTCAATTGGGAGATAAAGTTTTCGGTGTGGGAATATTCCGTCCAAGTGAACATCCAGGTGTGCCATTGTACAATATTCAGAGTATTATTTTCAAGATGACTGATATGCCGGTGGGATATGGCTCAGAAGAAAAAGCACTCTTACTTGCAAAGATTGTCAGAGGTGTTTCCATTGAAAGTGAGTTTGACGAGTGGGCAGAAAGTTACACAATGGATATGAGCACAGGAAAAACATCGAGATTCCTGAAAATCATCAATAGAAACACTGACCCTACTACAGGTACTTATGTTGAGGATTTCTGCGTATTAACAGAGTCAGGCTATAAGTCAACAAGTGGAAAAATTCCATTCTTTACTGCAAGAGATTATGATGTTGGCGTTGAAAGTGAAGATATTTATGTAAAGAACGGCAGTGGCGAATCTGTTTTAATAAGAAATGCATCGAGAAGACTGTTGATAGTTGAAGGTGATGCGGTAATCTTCATGAGAAAAACAGAAACAGGCTTTAATATCTTGCGTAAGGAAAATGGAAAAGAAAGTCTTGTGTTTAAATTCACTGGTGAGTTTAATAAATGTATGTTTGCAGGTGACTATATCTTAGATAAAGAGAAAGCAACTCTCTATAATTTGAGAACAGGCGAAGAAAAACTGGTTGTTGGATATAAGATGACATCACCTGAAGAGATGAAAGTGAGTCCTGACGGAAGATACCTTATCGTTATGGGTACTATGAAGAATATTATGGACTATCAGGTTCATGTGTTTGACCTTCAAACAGGCTCTTATGCAAAGTATATTGAGAAAAACTATTCTACAGTTCCAGGTCATACAAAAAATCTTGCATTTATTGATAACCATACAGTAATGTATATGCTTATCGACCCTAATCGTGGCAGAGAATGTGTAGTACTTGATTTGGCATTGGCATTTGAATAAAATTTGTCGAAAAGACACCTTTGGGTGTCTTTTTTTGTAACAAAAAGAAAGCGTAATACGATATATAGTTGTGAAAGGAGAATTTTATTTAAATCACAGACAAATTATATTTTTAAACGAGAGAGAAAAGTATGAGAAAAACTTTAAGAAAAATTATATCAATTGTTTTAGCAATATCAATAATAGTGGGAATTTCATCTGTATCAATATTTGCAAAAGAAAACGAGGAAACCGTTGAATATGCAACAGGATTGATTGCGGAGGATTGGAGTGAGTTTGACGAAGTTGTTGTGAGTTCTCCAGATAATACGAACTCATTACCTTCTTGTGTTGACCTTACAGAATATTTTCCTACTCCAGGGGACCAGGGAGGACAAAACAGCTGTGCTGCATGGGCGGTAGGCTATGCGTTAAAATCAAGTCAAGAAAAAATGAAACGCTCTTGGTCTGGAGAACAAACTGCACACAAATTTAGCCCTGCGTTTATTTATAATCAGATTAATGGTGGCACAGGGATGGGTATAAGAATATCGGAAGCAATGAACTTTATTGTGAATAATGGCATTTGCTCTTTAGAGTATTTTCCGTATAATGAAGATGATTATACAACACAACCAACGGCTATTCAAACTGCAGCGGCTTCGTTATATAAAGCACAAGGGTACAATGTGGTTGGCGATGTGTATACGATGAAGGATTGTATATCAAAAGGTAATGGTGTAGTCATCGGCATTGATCTATATCAAGATTTTTATAACATTAGTAGTGCAAACCAAGTGTATGACATTGTGTATGGCCAATTAATGGGACGTCATGGAATTTGTCTTATTGGTTATGATGATGAAAAAGAAGCTTTTAAATTCATAAATTCGTGGGGTACCAATTGGGGAATAGATGGCTATGGATGGATTTCATACGATTTTGTAGCATCATCAAGTGTGAATTGTAATGGTCCAGGCAGAGGCTTTATTTTAATAACTTCATCGACAGATGACTATGTTTTAGGTGATTTGACTGGAGATGGTGAAGTGACTGCAATAGATGCAAGAAAAGTGTTACAATTTGTCGGTGGGCAAGTTGTTCCAACGGCAAAGCAATATGCACTTGCAGATGTTAATGGAGATGCTCAAGTGACGGATGATGATACTACGTTGGTTATGAAGTATGCAGCAGGTACTATAATTAGGTTCCCATTATATGAATAGAATTGTGATTAAGTAATATTGACTTTGCCTAGTTCGCATGATAAAATCGAATTATACAAGGAGGGTTTTTAAATGAAAAAACTTGTCGGTTTAATTATGTGCTTTGTTTTGGTAGTTTTCAGCATTATACCTGTTGTTGCTGTTACCATTAATGGTAAGGATTATGGAATGGGTTTAATTCCTGAAAGTTGGGAAGACATTATCAACGATGATTCGGAAAATGTTCTTTCTGCCTTTGCAACTCTCCGTACAGGAGATGTTAATGGTGACGGCAAGGTTTCTGCCATGGATGCACGTCGATGCTTGCAACTTGTGGCGGAGAATAAGCTTTATATAGAGGTTAAACAGAAAAGTGCTGCAGACATAAATGGTGACGGAACGATAAGTGCTCTTGATGCAAGAAGGGTTTTACAGGCGGCATCAGGAATGACAACAATAGATACGGCTGTTACTACAGATTTGAATTGGGGTGTAATTATAGGTCCTTTGCAAATGCCGGGTGGCACACAGTATGCTTGGAAATGTGAGATAAATGCTGACGGATTAAGTGTAAATCAAAAGTTTTTTATTGTTTCTAATGACCCTGAAATTATTGGTGGTCCAGTTAATCAATATTTCATTTTCACACCTGAAAAAACAGGGACATACACAATTAGTTTTGAGTTGTCAAATATAAAACAAACAGATGTCCTTGACGAATTTAACGTAATTCTTACAGTAACAGAATAAATAAACAATGAGCAGAGTGAAAACTCTGCTCTTTTTATACGGTTTTAATGAAAACATTGTTGAAAATTCACTTAATATGAAGATGAATACTAAGTTTTTTGTGAAAAACGTAAAAAGTGAAAAAATTTGAAAAAAACACTTGCATTTTGTATTGTGTTCTGTTAGAATATCTCTTGCGTTCACGAGATAAAGTGTTTCGTGAGTCGGTGTTGATTGCAATGAGGGTCCACCCGTTCCCATCCCGAACA
>CALEIS010000030.1 GCA_937877675.1 uncultured Clostridia bacterium
GACCATTGATTCTTGCTTCGCTTACATAAGCTTTTCTGCCTCTGATAATTTCATGTCGGTCACCTATGTAGTAGAAATCGCCATCAAATTCTACAAGCTGATATGCCTTTTGCATTACATCATCTTTGTAGAAATGGTTATCCTTAATGCCTGTGAATGACTTGCCATAATTATAATGAATTGTTGCATTACTGAATGTTGGGTAAAAAGAAATAATTGGTAATATTTCATTCAACTGTTCCTCTGTACCTTCGTAATATACATCTGTCAAATTAGGACAATTATCAAATGCGCCTGAGCCAATTTCTTGAACATTAATAGGAATTATCACACTTGTAAGGCTTTCACAACCATCAAATGCACCCGCATCAATCAACAATAAGCTACTTGGGAATGTAACATTTGTCAAAGAAGTACAATTTCTGAATGCATCTATTTGAATTTCTATTACACCTTCAGGAATTACTATTGATTTCAGACTTTCACAATCAAGAAATGCACTCCTACCAATTATTTCAACAGAATTAGCAATTGATACGCTTTCAAGAGCAATAAAATCGTAGAATGCACATCTGCCAATACTTGTTACACCATCATCTATAACGAGATATTTTACTTTGTCCATAATATCGAGCCAAGGATGAGTTGGACCACCAGTAATATGGTCTATTTGATAATCTTCCATATCCCCTGTGCCGAAGATAGTTAATGTTTCAGTTTTTTCGTCATATTCCCAAGTAAGATTATCACCACAAGTGCCTGATGGTATTGCAAAATGAATTGTTGCGTTTGCCAAGAAGCTATCCATACCGGCAAAGAAGTAAATGTTTTGCCAATCTGATTCAGAGCCGTTGTAATATACATTCTTAAGCTCCCAGCAAAGATAGAATGCATCGTGACCAACTTTTTCTACACCACTGCCCATTGTTACAGTTTCAAGTAATTCGCAATGCTCAAACGCATAATTGCCAATTCTTGTTACACTGTCAGGAATTATTATGCTTGTAAGACTTTCGCAATAGTAAAATGCTTGTTCACCTATAGTTTCAACACTATTGCCCATTACTACAGTTTTAAGATTTTTGCAAGAATTAAACGCAAATGGACCAATTTTAGTTACATCATTACCTATTGTTACACTTTCAAGGTTTTTAAACGCTGAAAATGCACGTTCACCAATTGATGTTACACCATCGCAGATTATAACCTTTTTGATGCTTGATTTATAGTCCTGCCATGGAGCAGTGTTGGGTTGGAAATCATACATATCACCTGTACCTGAAATAGTCAAGGTGTCAGTTGATTCATTAAATGTCCATGTAAGGTTATCACCGCAAACATCTGTGGCTATGTAAATATAATTTCCACATACATCACAATACACATCATTGTCATTATCTGTATGACCTGTTTTATAAACGTAATCGTCAACATAGGTGTCACCACAAGCACATGTGAATGTTGTGTAGCCTCCCTCCATACAAGTTGGTTGAGTTACAACTGCATCAAAGTTATGGTCATGTACTTCTTTACTGTTATAATGAATTCTTGCATTTATTAATTCTTTATTGTTGCTGTCAATTTTAATTTCATTCCATTGACTTTCTGTACCCTGATAATGAACATCTGTAATACCCGTGCAATCGCCAAATGCACTAGACTCAATTTCTTCTATACTATCGGGCAATACGATAGATTTAATTGAAGTGGAATTGTAGAAAGCCTCTTTGCCAATTACAGTCAGACCATCGGGGAATATAATTTCAGTGAGAGACTTACACCAATAGAATGCATAAGCACCAATCTTTTTGACATCACTACCAAATGTTACAGTTTGAAGTTTGGTGCCGCAAGATGAAAATGCATCATCACTGATACTTGTTATGCCATCACCGATGACAATATGCTCAATTTCAAGTGCCCAATTTGCCCATGGAGAATAGACCTCCCCACTCCAATCAACTTCAAACTCGCACATATCACCTGTTCCTGAAATAGTTAAGGTTGAGCCGTCGAATGAATATGTAAGGTTATGACCACAATAGCCTGCATACTTTACAAAATGAATTGTTGCATTAGTAAAGGCATAAGTACCAAATTGACCAACAGAAATGTTATTCCACATTTCCTCTGTGCCTAAATAATAAACATCATTCACATAGAAATTGAGAACATTAGTGTGGAAAAATGCCATATCCTCAATTCTTGTAACACTACCCGGAATTGTAATACACTTATAGTTATTGCATTTATAGAATGCAGCATAGCCAATTGTAGTTACAGTATTAGGAATTGTTACATTCTCAAATCCACACTCATAAAATGCACGGTCACCAATTGTTGTTACGCCTTCTTTAATGACGATAGTCTCAATTTCAGAAATATATTTATACCATGGATATTCGTTATATTCAACACTTTCCATAGGACCTGTGCCTAAAATTGTAAGAGTACGGGTTAAAGCATCATAAGTCCAAGTAAGGTTATCACCGTGAGTACCGGAAGCTGTTACGCCACTATAATCATTGAAAATTATTCTACCATTATTCGTAAAATTGCCATCAATCTTGTTCCATTCTTCATTTGTGCCATTATATTTAATATAGAAGTCTTTGCAACCCTCAAATACATAGTCACCAATCCATTCAAGGCTTGAAGGGAGGCTTATCAGCTTAAGTCCGGTAAAATTATAGAAGTTAAGCTCATTAAAACCTTTAATACCCTCGTGGACAATAACATACTGTACTGTTGAATAACCATAAAAAACCCAAGGACGTTCATCTGAATCGCGGGAGCTATCCTGTATAGGGTCATAATACTTAAGATAACCCTTACCGAAGAATTCCATAGTTTGAATTGCTTCATCGTAAGTCCAGATAATATAACCGCCTGCATCCCCTGCTCTTGCTGTTTCGCTGATTATAGGAACAACTATAGGTTCAATGAATGTTTCGCCACATGTTGTACATTTTATCCCCCTTGTATATCCAACTCTTGAAGATGTTGGAAGAACTGGAGGAATTTCTTCCTCACTATGACCAAGTGCATCATAATTTACTGTGTACTCGTATCCACATTCACATACAAATTTTGTATATCCTGCTTCTGTACAAGTTGGTTTTATTGTTGTGACAGTATTTTTATGATTATTATGACCTGAAAGAATGTCTCCACCTTCACCATCGTAACGATTGGTTGCTTTAAGAAGTGGGTCGTTACCTGTACCTATTGAAATTTTATTCCACTGTTCTTCGGTACCTGTATAATAAACATCTGTAAGAGAAGTACAACCATTAAAAGCATTATCATAAATTGTATCTACATTTTTACCAATTGTAACACTCTTAAGGCTAGTACAGCCTGAGAATGCACCAGCATTTATATAATATACACTGTCAGGAACAGTTACATGAGTAAGAGAAGTACATTCTTTAAATGTAGTATCTTGGATGTAATTTATGCTATTACTCAATGTTACATAAATAAGGTTTTTACAACCCTCAAATGCACTGTATTTTATTGTATCTACTCTATCAGACATTACAACACTTCTTAAGTTTGTGCAGTATCTAAATACATTAGAACCGATTTCAGTTACACTGTCAGGAATTGATACATAAATAAGAGAACCAAAATTATCAAATGCAAAGTTACCAATTTTTGTAATACCATCATTTATGACAATTGATTTAATATCATCTTCATATTTTTCCCATGGACGAGTTTGAGCAGATTTATAATTAGATATCGCACCTGTACCTGAAATAATCAAAGCACCTGTTTCTGTGTTATAAGTCCAAGTTGCATTTGTACCACAAGTACCTGTAACGATTGAAGAGCTATTTTCAGTTGTACCAAGTGCAGGGATAATTACCTGTTCTGAAAGAACTGCACCACATGATGAGCAAGATATACCTACAGTAAGACCAGGCTCTGTTTCTGTTGGAATAAATTCAGGAATCAAAACCTGAGTATGTGTTGTTCCAACTGATTCTTTATATGTATCTCCACATTCTGAACATTCATATATCTTGACACATCCTGTATTAGGTGATGTGTTAACTACTAACTGATAATCGTGTTCGTTGACATTATCAACTGATTCTGTATATGTATGTCCACAATTTCCGCAAGTAAAGGTTTTGACACCATCAGTTGCACAAGTTGGGTCTTTTGTTATAACACCATCATCATAGCTGTGACCTGAATGTGGAACTGCTTCTGTATATGTATCGCCACATTCACTGCAAGTAAATGTTTTAATACCATCAACTGTACAAGTTGGATTTTTCGTTACAACACCATTGTCAAAGCTATGGTCTGTTGCTTTTACATAATCTCCATTGTAAGAATGACCACATTCACAAGTGTATGTTGTGTAACCTT
>CALEIS010000031.1 GCA_937877675.1 uncultured Clostridia bacterium
TTTTCAAGATGTTTTGATATACATATTATATATAGGTGATTTTTAGTGTAAATTTATGAGTAAATTTTGTGTGAAAAAATGTAAAAAACACAAGATATTGTGCAATTAAAAAAATAATAAAAAAATCTGCATTTTTCACAAATTTTTTTAAAAAAGTTCTTGCAATTTAACTAAGTGTGTGCTAGAATATATAAGCATTCTGCGGTCTTGGGCGAATTCTGCCCAAATCACAGAAAACGATATGCGATGATGCGGTAGGTGGCTACACTAGTATGTAGGGAATTACCGCGGAGTATGTCTGATTTTAAATCGGGCGACCAATAATGCTTTATAAACCGTGTGGCATACCCCAACTGTGCCATGTTGGTACTTGCAGGAGCATTCTGCGCTATTTTACGCCGTCCGAAAAATCAGAACCGATTTTTCGGTTTTAAAAACGGAAGGGTGGAAACACCCGGATGAGTTGCAAGTAAAATAACGTGCCCAGTAAATTAGGAGGAAAACAAAATGGCAGCAACAAAAGGCAAGAAAATCAGAATCAGACTCAAGGGTTACGACCATGACCTTGTAGATAAGGCAGCTGAGAAGATTGTTGAAACAGCAAAGCGTACAGGCGCTCAGGTTTCAGGTCCAGTTCCACTTCCTACAGAAAAGGAAATCGTTACAATCCTTCGTGCTGTTCATAAGTACAAGGACAGCCGTGAACAGTTTGAGCAGAGAACACACAAAAGGCTTATCGACATTTTAAGACCTTCAAACAAAACTGTTGAAGCTCTTACAAGTCTTGAGCTTCCTGCTGGTGTAGATATCGAGATTAAACTCTAATCTAAAAGAAAAACACCAAGCAAGGTCAAGTCGGTGAAAAACCGACCAATAACCAAAGGAGGAAATAAAAATGAACAAAGGTCTTATCGGTAAAAAAATCGGTATGACACAGCTCTTCGACGAAAACGGTAAAGTAATTCCTGTTACAGTTGTTGAAGCTGGTCCATGCACAGTAGTGCAGAAGAAAACAATCGAGAACGATGGCTATGCTGCAGTTCAGGTTGGTTATGGCGACGTTAAAGTTACAAAGGTGAACAAGCCAATGGCAGGTCACTTCAAGAAGGCTGACGTTGCTCCAAAGAAAGTGCTCAAGGAATTCAGACTTGCAGACACAGATTCAGTAAACGTAGGCGACATCCTCAAGGCTGACATCTTCGCAGTAGGCGACAGAGTTGACGTTGTAGGAACAAGCAAAGGTAAGGGTACAGCAGGCGTAATTAAGCGTTGGAACTTCTCACGTCTTAAGGAAACTCACGGTACAGGCCCTGTTCACCGTCACGGTGGTTCACTCGGCGTTATCGACCCAGCTCGTATCTTTAAAGGCAAGAAGATGGCTGGTCATCTCGGTGCTGAAAAAGTTACAGTACAAAACCTTGACATCGTTAAGGTAGACGTAGAAAACAACCTCATCGCAATTAAGGGCGCTATTCCAGGTCCTAAGAACGGTATCGTTGTTATCGCAGACTCAGTTAAATCAAAGTAAGAGAGGAGAGTTAAGAAATGGCTAAATTAGCAGTAGTAGATACAAAGGGCAAGAAAGTTTCTGATATCGAGCTTAACGACGGCATTTTTGCTATCGAGCCAAACAAATCAGCAATGCACCTTGTAGTAGTTAATTACTTGGCACATCAGCGCCAGGGTACACAGTCAACTCTCACTCGTGCAGAGGTGTCTGGTGGCGGTAAAAAACCATGGAGACAGAAGGGTACAGGTAGAGCTCGTCAGGGTTCAACAAGAGCTCCTCAGTGGACACATGGTGGTATTACATTTGGTCCTAAGCCACGTGCTTATGGCTTCTCAATCAACAAGAAGGTAAGAAGACTTGCTATGAAATCAGCTCTTTCTTCAAAAGTTGCAGCTGACGAAATGATTATTCTTGATTCATTCAACATGGATGCAATCAAAACAAAGGAAATGGCAAGCGTTCTCGCAGCTATCGAAGCTGGCAAGAAAACACTTATCGTTCTTCCTGAGAAAAACGACGTAGTTTATAAGAGTGCAAGAAACATCGCTGGTGTTAACACAACTCTTGTAAACACACTTAATGTTTACGACATTCTTAATTGCGACAAAATCGTAGTTCTTAAGGATGCAGTAGCAAAAATTGAGGAGGTTTACGCATAATGAAACTTGCACAGGAAATTATCCTCGCTCCCGTTATTACAGAAGAGTCAATGATGGGCACTGCAGACAAAAAATACACATTCAAAGTTGCTAAGGATGCAACTAAGGTTGACATCGCAAAGGCTGTTGAAACACTTTTCGGTGTAAAAGTTGAAAAAGTTAACACAATGAACGTACGTGGTCAGTTCAGACGCTACGGTCGTTTCGAAGGCTTCAAGGCTTCTTGGAAAAAAGCTATCGTAACTTTGACAGCAGATTCAAAGACAATTGAGTTCTTTGACGGAATGATGTAATGATTTTGAGGTCAGGCGGTAAAGTATGGAGTTTCGACATACTCCGCAAAGCTTCCTGACAGGCTTTAGAGCCACTCCATATTATTAAAATTAACAAAGGAGATGAAAGAAATGTCGATTAAAGTCTTCAAACCGACTACAAATGCTAGACGTAACATGTCGGTTACAGATTATTCCGAGCTTTCAAAGGTTGCTCCAGAGAGAAGTCTTCTTGCTCCTCTTAAAAAGCACTCAGGCCGTAACAGCTACGGAAGAATTACAGTTCGTCATCACGGTGGCGGAAACCGCAGAAAGTACCGTATTATCGACTTCAAGAGAGATAAGATGGGCGCTGCAACAGTATTAACACTTGAGTATGACCCAAACCGTTCAGCTCATATCGCTCTCGTTCAGTACGAAGATGGTGAAAAGAGATATATCCTTGCTCCTGTAGGTCTTAAAGTAGGCGACACAGTAGCAGCAGGTGCAGATGCTGACATCAAGCCAGGTAACGCACTTCCTCTTACAAACATCCCAACAGGTACATTCGTACACAACGTAGAACTTTACCCAGGTAGAGGCGGTCAGTTAGCAAGAGCAGCTGGTAACGCAGCTCAGCTTATGGCTAAGGAAGGCGTTTACGCACTTCTCAGACTTCCTTCAGGTGAACTTAGAAACGTTCCTGCAACATGTATGGCAACAGTTGGTACAGTTGGTAACGCTGACCACGAAAACGTTAAAATCGGTAAAGCAGGTCGTACACGTCACATGGGTATCCGCCCAACAGTTCGTGGTTCTGTTATGAACCCTAACGACCACCCTCACGGTGGTGGTGAAGGTAAGTCACCAATCGGTCGTCCAGGTCCTTGCACACCATGGGGCAAACCAGCTCTTGGTTACAAGACAAGAAACAAGAAGAAGAGTTCCGACAAGCTTATCGTAAAGCGTCGTAACGGTAAATAATGGGAAAGGAGCTGTCATTTAAATGAGTAGAAGTACTAAAAAAGGACCTTATGTAGAAGCTAGTCTTATGAAAAAGGTCGAAGCAATGAATGCAAATGGCGAAAAAATCGCTATTAAGACATGGAGCCGCAGCTCAACAATTTTCCCAGATTTTGTTGGTCATAC
>CALEIS010000032.1 GCA_937877675.1 uncultured Clostridia bacterium
GACCGTCAATGTGATATTTATCAAGCCAGAACATAGCACTTGAAATAAGGAAGGATTGAACTTCGTTTCTGCCAAAGTCAAAAACCTTTGTTCCCCATTCAAGGTGTTCACCTTTTCTTATATCTGCATATTCATAACAGGCAGTACCATCAAATTCATAAAGTCCGTGGGCATCCTTTGGGAAATGAGCAGGTACCCAGTCAAGAATTACACCGATATTATTCTTATGACACATATCAATGAGATACATCAAATCGTCAGGAGTACCATATCGTGATGTGGCTGCAAAATATCCTGTTACCTGATAACCCCAAGAGCCGTCAAATGGAAATTCCGTAAGTGGCATAAACTCAATGTGTGTGTAACCCATTTCCTTAACATAAGGGATAAGTTCATCTGCCATTTTACGATATGAATAGAAATTCCCGTCCTCATACTGCTTCCACGAGCCAAAATGCACCTCGTAGATATTTACAGGTTTATCATACTGAGCTTTTTCTCGTTTTGCCTTTTCCCATTTATCGTCAGTCCATTTGTATGAACCTAACTCATAATATTTTGTGGCATTGTCAGGACGGGTTTGTGTATGGTAACCATATGGGTCAGCCTTCATAAGTTTTCTGCCATCCTTAGTGGTAATGCAGAATTTATACGCATCGTACAGCTTTACGTTTTTAACATAAACTTCCCAAATGCCACCTACTGTAATTCGCTCAGCCTTATCAGCCTCATCATTCCATCCGTTAAAGTCCCCTGTGACACTGACCGAAACTGCATTTGGAGCCCAAGTTCTGAAAACAACTGTTTCATCATCCACACGATGAGCGCCCATGTATTCATAAGAACGTGCATTATTTCCCTGATGGAAAAGATACACGGGAACTTGTGCTTCAAAGTTATTTTGTACATCCGTCATTTCATCACCTCACAATTATATTTATCAAAGCATAATTCTACTTATACAGATATATTTTAGCACTACAAAAAAGTGATTTCAAGTGCTTTTTGCACAAAATAGTCAAATTGGTAACAAATTTCATTACAACCATTTGTGCACTTTGTTACAAAATATTACAAAAAAATCTCAAAACAAACAGATTATATCAAGAATGTTTATAATAAACGCAAAATTCAATTGGAGTTTATCGGGGTAAATGCAAAATGCAACTACAACAGAATATTTTCATAGTCTTTAGAAGAAATGGTAAAATCCAAATTACGGGTTTTGATAGCATCTGTGTAAAGTAAGAGTCACAGGGACACAACAACACAGCGTTTGTTGAAGTTCGAACAATTAAACGGAGGTGAAAAAGATGGTTTGGTTCATTTCAGGTGCTCTTCTCGGTTCAGGTCTTGGCTGGTTTACATTCTGGGCTTAATTTAAAATAAATATAAATTAAAAGTGAATGTCTTCTTGTTTAGACATTAAGATTTTCACCCCATTCAGGGAAAGCAGGAGACAGTGTGGGTGCTGTCCCCTACGAAATGTCTTGATTCTAATAAAATAAAACATTCCAATAAATTCAAACTTGTTCACAAAATAAAAACAGCGAGGTCAAATTAAGACCTCGCTATTTTCATTTAATTTTTAGTTTTCAGCTATATCACGAGCCGAAAGCCACGAAGTATTGCGGAAAAAGAATCAATTTCCCTGGAAGTTACCGGTATATAACTGATAATACTTTCCTTTTTGTTCAATCAAATCATCGTGGTCGCCACGTTCAATAATTTTACCGTTTTCAAGCACCATAATTGCTTTTGCATTTCGTACAGTTGAAAGACGGTGAGCAATAACGAAAACAGTTCTGCCTTCCATAAGAGCATCCATACCCTGTTCAATATACTTTTCTGTTCTAGTATCAATTGAGCTTGTTGCCTCGTCAAGAATAAGCACTGGTGGGTCTGCAACTGCTGCACGAGCAATAGAAATTAACTGACGTTGACCCTGTGAAAGGTTTGAGCCGTCACCTGTAAGCATTGTGTTATAGCCATCCGGAAGATTTGAAATAAATGAATGGGCATTTGCAATTTTCGCTGCTTCAACAATCTGCTCATGGGTTGCATCAAGATTACCATAACGAATATTATCCTCGATTGTACCTGTAAACAAATGAGTATCCTGCAAAACAATACCCAGTGAACGACGCAAATCGTTCTTTTTAATTTTCTGAATATTTATTCCGTCATAACGGATTTTACCTTCATCAATTTCATAGAAACGATTGATAAGGTTAGTGATTGTTGTTTTACCTGCACCAGTTGAGCCGACGAATGCAATTTTCTGTCCTGGTTTTGCATAAAGTGAAACATCATTAAGGACAGTTTTCTTTCCGTCATAACTGAAGATAACATTTTCAAAAACAATGTCACCTGCAAGACGAGTATATGTCACACTACCATCACTGTGAGTGTGTTTCCAAGCCCAGATACCTGTTCTTTTTTCTGTTTCCTTGATTTCACCGTTTTCGTCCAACTCTGCATTGACAAGAACAACATATCCCTCGTCGATTTCAGGCTCTTGGTCAATAATTTCAAAGATTCTCTCGGCACCTGCAAGAGCCATAAGTGCGTTATTGAACTGTTGTGTAATATTTGAAATAGGTTGTGTGAAGCTTCTGATATACTGCAAGAATGCAGCAATATCACCCACAGACATAGCGCCTTTGATTGCAAGAAGTCCACCAACAGCAGCTGTAAGAGCATAGGTTACATGGGAAAGGTTATTCATGATTGGTCCCAACATATTTGCAAAAGAGTTTGCACTTGTTGCAGACTTACGAAGATTTTCGTTGATTTCTCCAAAGTGAGCTTCAACTTCACCTTCGTGATTAAATACCTTAACAACCTTTTGTCCTTCAATAATTTCTTCAATATATCCGTTAACTGTGCCTATCTGCTCCTGTTGTTTTTTGAAGTAGAATGCACTCTTTTTACCAAGAACTCGTGTAATGATAACCATTACAACCACCATAGCACACACGATGAGTGTCATCTGCCAACTCAAGAATAACATAATCACGAATGAGCCGATAATTGAAATACCCGATGACACAAATTGAGTAAGTCCTTGGCTGATAAACTGACGAAGAGTTTCAACGTCATTTGTAAAACGGCTCATAATTTCACCGTGAGGGTGTGAGTCATAGAAACTGATTGGCAAATCAGCCACAGCATCAAAAAGGTCTTTTCTTAAGGTGTTGAGTGTGCGTTGAGTAAGCCATACCGAGCATTTTGATTGTCCGTAGGAAGCAAATGCACCAAAGATGAAAACTCCACTCATAACAACCATCATTTTTACAAGTGGTGCTACAAGCTCGCTTGTGAATTCTTTTCCTATCATTGGCATAAGATAATCATCAACAATCGGTTTGATAAACAAGGAGATAGAAACCGTTGAGATTGAACTTATTGCTGCGAAAATAAGCATACCGAAGAATAAGCCCTTATGTCTTAAAATATAGCCAAAAAGTCTTCTGATAGTACCCTTGGTATTCTTAGGTTTTTGCACAGGTTTGCCTCTTCCACGATTTCCTGGTCCGCCCATTGGTCCTGCCATTATAACGCACCTCCCATCACATCAAAATCGTCACTACCCTTTTGCTGGGAGTTAAAAATGTCTTGATAGATTTCGTTTCTCTCGAGCAATTCCTCGTGTTTACCGATATCGTTTACTCCACCTTCATCAAGGATGATAATCTTATCACAATCAGAAACGGATGAAATTCTTTGGGCAATAATAATTTTTGTTGTTTCTGGAATACAATTTCTTAAACCTTCACGAATTTTTGAATCCGTAAAAGTGTCAACCGCACTTGTGGAGTCATCAAGAATAAGAATTTTTGGTTTTTTAAGAAGTGCACGGGCAATACAAAGTCGTTGTTTCTGTCCACCTGAAACATTGACACCACCCTGACCTAAATCAGTATTATATCCATCAGGGAATGAAGAAACAAAATTGTGTGCATCGGCAATTTTACAAGCCTCAATAATTTCTTCATCCGTTGCGTTTTTGTCACCCCAGCGAAGGTTTTCTGCAATTGTGCCGGAGAAAAGAACATTTTTCTGAAGCACCATACTAACTGCATCACGAAGATTAAAAATCTTATAATCCTTTACATTAACACCACCGACAAGCAATTCACCGTCAGTAACATCATAAAGGCGTGGAATCAACTGTACAAGGCTTGTTTTTGCACTACCTGTTGCACCGATAATACCAACCATTTCACCACTTTCAATTTTGAAGGTAGCGTTATTAATTACATTACTCTGTCCCGTTGCATATTTGAAGGACACATTCTTAAACTCGATTGAGCCATCTTTAACATCTGTAACTGTTGCTTTTTCATCATTGATGTCAGGAATTTCGTCCATAACCTCAAGAATTCGCTTTGCACTTGCCTGTGACATAAAGAATTGAGCAATAAGCAAAACCACCATAAGGAAGTGAACTAAAATCTGCATAATATAAGTAAAAATCGCAGAAAAGTCACCAAGACTTAATGTTTCTGCTGCAATGGATTTTGCTGCAATAAGGAGAATTGCCATAATTGTGCCACCCAAGACAATAGTGAATGTGGGTTGCCCTAAAATCATAAGTTTTTCAGCATGTAATGCAGCCTTCATAAGATTATCATTGGCTGTTTTGAATTTTTCCTTTTCATAATCTGAACGGACAAAGGATTTTACAACTCTTACATTGGTAAGATTTTCCTGAATTGAAGCATTAAATCCGTCAAACATTTTAAGCATTTTCTTGAATCTACCCAAAACAATTGGAGCAAAAATTACAAGAATTATTGCGATAAGTGGCAATGCAACTGTAAATGGCATTGCTACCTGACGACTCTTTGTAATTGTAATCACCAAAGCTACAACAAACATAACTGGTGCACGGAATAACATTCTAATCATCATTACAAATGTATTCTGCACAGTATTCACGTCAGTTGTAAGACGAGTGATAAGGGATGCTGTTGAAAGATGGTCAATATTTGAGAAAGAATAAGTCTGAATTTTACCAATCATTTCCTCTCTTAATGTTGCACCAAATCCCATACCTGCGACCGCTGCCATTCGTGCTGCCAAAGCACCACAGAAAAGTGAGCCGATTGCAAACAAGAGCATTTTAAGACCAAGACGAAGTATAACATTCATACTATCATCTGTCACTCCAGCTTGTACAAGGTTTACTATATCCGCCATAACAAGTGGAATTAAAAGTTCAAGCACAACCTCACCAATCATCAACACTGGTGAAAGAATTGTTGGCACAATATATTTCTTTGCGCATTTCAAAAGCTTAAACATTGTTATCCCCCTTTCTAAAAACTGTCAAATTATCATTCATTCGCTTAATAAAGGATGATAGACATTCAATCTCATCCTCCGTAAAACCTGTATAAGTCACATTATCGATATTTAAGAAATAATCGTCAGCAAATTGCTTAATCTCTTTTCCTTTTTTTGTAAGCTTTAATTTATGGCATCTGGAATCACTTTTATTCTCAAAACGAACAATAAGACCTGATTCTTCCATCTTTTTGAGAGACTTTGCAACTGCAGGTTGACTAACATTCAAATAGTCTGCAATTTCTTTTTGTGTGGCATCCTCATGCTCACTTAAGTATTTAAGAATTGGTGGTTGTCCGAAGCCTAATCCACATTCACGGAATTTACCATCAATTATTTCATGGTGCAAGACATGATATTTTTTAAATTCATCATCTAATTTCTTTACCTTCGAAATCAAATTTTCACGTCCCCTCGATTTAGTCTAGAATACATAACTTGGTTATTTAATAACTAGTTATACATTTCTTATTATATACCTTTTTTTACTGGTGTCAACACCAAAAAAACAGGTCATTTATGAACAATTTGTAAACAATTTCGCCTTTTTCTCAAAACGTCCCACAAATCGTGGGACGTTTTTGCGATTTGGGCCTATATATGGAGGGACTTTTTTCAAGGTAAGAAGTAAAAGTGGATAAGTAATAAGTATTTTTACCTTTATTTCCCCTCCAAGAAAGGAGCAAAAAATGAACACAAAGAAACTTACAAAGAAGGAAACGGATTTTTGTCGTATGTATGTGCGACTCCGTAATCCACGGGAAGCAGCTATGAGAGCAGGTTACACCACCTTGCCCGAATGTCGTGCTGTGAGCCTTTTATCCAAAAAGAATATCCGTAAAAAGATTCAAGAGCTTGAAAAAGAAGCCCAAGCAGACGAAGCGCTTATTTCTGCAGGACTTCAACGCCTTGCTTTCGGCTCTGTTTCCGATGCGGTCAAGCTTATTCTTTCTGCTGACAAAAATACTTCCCCCGACATTGATTCTCTTGACCTTTTTAATGTGTCAGAAATCAAATTCACAAGTGGAAAGGGTATGGAAATAAAATTCTTTGACAGATTAAAGGCTTTGGAGCGACTTTCCCTCATTTCCCAGAATGGAAATGATTTGGGAGCATTATCCTTCTATGAAGCACTTGAAAGAAGTGCAGGAAACAAGACGGAGAGTGAAGATAATGTCACAAATTAACTTTCACTCCTTTTCCCCTAAACAGATGACCGTGCTTAACTGGTGGTGTGAAAATAGCAATCATAAAACTTATGATGCCATTATTTGTGACGGTGCTGTCAGAAGTGGAAAAACTCTTTGTATGTCACTTTCGTTCATTTTATGGAGCTTCTATCGGTTTTCAGACTGTTCCTTTGCAATCTGTGGTAAAACCATCACATCTTTAAGACGAAATGTTATCACTCCCCTGTTACCATTACTAAAAGATTTAGGGTTTGCCGTAAAGGAAACAAAATCAGCAAATGTAATACTTATCAGTAAAGGAAAGATTACCAACAGATTTTATCTTTTCGGTGGTAAGGACGAATCATCAGCATCTCTTATCCAGGGTATCACCCTTTGTGGTGTATTACTTGATGAAGTAGCCCTTATGCCCCGTTCCTTTGTTGAACAGGCATTGGCAAGATGCTCTGTCAACGGTTCAAAATTATGGTTTAACTGTAACCCAGAAAATCCTCGTCACTGGTTTTACACCGAATGGATAAAAAAAGCAGATTCTAAAAATTGCCTCTATCTTCATTTCCTTATGGATGACAATCCATCCCTTTCGTGCAAAATAAAAAACAGATACAAGAGTCTATATTCAGGGGCATTTTATGAACGCTTTGTGCTTGGCAAATGGGTGGCTGTTGATGGTCTTGTGTATCCTTTTTTCAGCGAGAAAGAGCACGTGACCGACACACTCCCCCAAAACTGTAATCAATATTACATTTCCTGCGACTATGGAACAGTAAACCCTGCTTCATTCGGACTTTGGGGTGAACACAATGGAGTTTGGTACAGACTCAGGGAATTCTATCACGATTCAAAGCAGAAAGGCTTTCAAATGACCGACAAGGAGTACTATGAAAAATTAGTCACTCTTGCAGACGGAAAAAGAATTGAAGCGGTGATAGTTGACCCCTCGGCTGCATCTTTTATGGAATGTATCCGACGAGAAGGTAAATTCCGTGTAATTCCTGCAAAAAACAATGTTGCAGATGGTATTCGGAAAGTTTCCGAAAAACTGAAAACCAAACAAATCATCATAGGTAGTTCCTGTACGGACACATTGAGAGAATTCTCCCAATACCGTTGGGACTCAGGCAGTGTCAATGACACTCCAAGGAAGGAGTATGACCACGCTATGGACGACATTCGTTATTTCGTGGCAACTGCTCTTTCATCTACGGATAATTCATTCTTCGCTTTGTCCGTAGAAAGAAATTAAAAAGGAGGTTTTAGTTTGTCAATTTTCGACAAAGTGGGCAAGAGAAAAGTCTGTGCAACTGCACCTCAAACATCTTCTTCCCAACCCTTTGAGAGTTTATGCAACTATTTTCCAATGGGCATCAATCAACCTGACCTTTATCGTAGTCTTCGAGAAGCAATTCCCATCATCGACACGGCAATTTACAAGTTAGTCCGTCTTACAGGTGGTTTTTCCGTGGTATCAAACAATGGTAAAAATCAAAAACAACTTGATGAATTTATTCGTAATGTAAATGTAGGTGGTGCAGGAGTTGGACTTCAACAGTTTATCGACACATATTTTGAACAATTACTCACTTTCGGTACATCCGTCGGTGAAATTGTGACGGACTGTGATGGAATTAACTCTCTTTACAATGTTCCTATTGAGAATATTGCCCTTAAACGAAACCCAAAGAATTTCAACGAGGTGCTTATATGTCGTCCTGATTCCCTTTCAGGCACACCTGTTAAGTATCAGGATTTGGTGATATATTCCACTCTTAATCCAGAAGCAGGTAGTATTACTGGCAACTCAATTTTGAAAGGACTCCCTTTTGTCACATCCGTCCTTTTAAAGATTTATAGTTCAATGGGTCAAAATTGGGAAAGAGCAGGAAACTTGCGATATGCTGTTACATATAATCCAGGCTCAGATATGCTTGACCGTGCTTATGCCAAAGAAAGAGCAACACAAATTGCTTCTGAGTGGTCAAATGCTATGAATGGTAGTAGCGTCAAGGATTTTGTTGCTGTGGGTGATGTTCAGATTAAGGTTATCGGTGCAGATGGTCAGATTTTAGATAGTGAAATACCTGTTAAACAGATGCTTGAACAAATTATTGCAAAGCTCTCTATTCCCCCATTTATGCTCGGTATTTCATGGAGCACAACGGAGAGAATGTCTTCACAACAGGCAGATGCTCTCACAACAGAATTAACTGCATACAGACGAATTCTCACACCTGTAATTGAAAAGATTTGTTCTATGTTTCTTCGTTTTTGTGGAAATAGTGATGGAGTACAAGTCCTGTGGGATGAAATTACCTTACAGGATGCAGTTGAACAGGCTCGTGCAGACCTTTATTCTGCTCAGGCAAGGGCTTTGGGAGGTGAAAAGAAATGATAAAAAAATCTTACACTACAACAAATGATGTAGGAGTCCCAACTGATGAGGATATGCTTTTAATCAACGAGCATACTCTTAAAAAGTTGGAAAAGGAAGATGTTTTCGCATTTAGTGTTAATCTCTGTGACAACGACTTTGACCGTGATTTTGAACGATTTGACGAAGATGCTCTTAAAACTCTTGAAAAACTTTTCGTAGGTAAAACTGGTATTTTAAATCACAGTATGAAAAGTGAGGACCAGAGTTGTCGTACATACAAAACACAGTTGATTACTGACAACACAAGAAAAACTGTTGATGGCAGAGATTACATCTACCTCAAAGCGTGGTGCTACACAGTAAGAAGTGAAAAGAATGCTTCACTTATCAAAGATATTGAAAGTGGTATCAAAAAAGAGGTCAGCGTCAGTTGTGCTTCTGAAAGCAGAATTTGCTCAATTTGTGGGGATGGTCATTGTAACCACATTCCAGGACGAAAATACAAAGGCGACACCTGTTACAAAACCATTTCGGATATTACCGATGCTTATGAATGGTCCTTTGTGGCAGTACCTGCACAAAGAAATGCCGGTGTTACCAAGTCATTTAAAAAGGAGAAAACTATGGAAAACATCTTAAAATCCATTAAGGAAGAAAAAAGCCTTACTCTTAATGAGCAGGAGCTTCATAAACTTTCCGACTATATGGATTCCCTTAAAGAAAAGAGTGTTGACGGTGAAAAATATCGCAATTCTCTCATTCAGAATGCAAAGAAGAATTTTGCGTTGACAGTTCCAACTCTCAAAGAAGAATGTGTTGACGAGATTCTCAAAAATCTTTCATCAGAAACACTTGAAAATCTTTGCAATTCTCTTACAAAACAGGCTAACAAGGTTATTCCACCTGTAAGCCAACTTTACACAGAAGAAAACCATAAAAACAACTCAAATAATGAGTTCAAATTTTAAGGAGGATTTAAATTATGGCTAATTTTGAAACAATCAAACTCGACAAAGGACTTTACGGTACAAGAAAGGGCTTCCTTTCAGAACTTGAAAGCATTGACCCAAGTGAAAACTATAAGGGCACAAATCTTGAAGGTCTTGACGCATTTGAGCGTCAGTTAAAGCGTTTTAACATCAAGCTCAAGGGTGCAGGTAGTTCAACAGTTGACAAATTCTTTGCAACAACTGACTCTGCAGTACTTTTCCCTGAATATGTTTCACGTGCAGTCCGTCAGGGCATTGAAGAAGGTAAGCACCTTGATTCAATCGTTGCAACAAAGACAAATATTGAAGGTCTTGATTACAGAACAATCACATCAATCCCAACTGCCGACGAAAAGGAACTTAAAGAAGTAGCAGAGGGTGCACAGATTCCTGAAACAGTTATTCACACACAGGAAAATCTTGTTACACTTAAAAAGCGTGGTAGAATGCTTGTTGCTTCTTACGAAGCAATTCGTTTCCAGCGTCTTGACCTTTTCACAGTAACACTCCGTCAGATTGGTGCATATATTGCTCGTTCACAGTTTAAGGATGCTGTTAATGTGCTTATTGAGGGTGATGGTAATAATAACCCTGCAGAGGTGGTAGCCCCTGCAACTGCTGGCACAATCGCTTATGCAGATTTAATTAAACTCTGGAACACATTCTCACCATATGAGATGAATACTCTTATTGCTTCACCTGATGTTATGGCAAAACTTCTTGCTATGCCAGAATTCCGTGACGCTCCTGCAGGACTTAATTTCCATGGTAATGGCTCAATGATTACACCACTCGGTGCAAAGCTCATTAAGTCAAACGACCTTAGCAAGAAACTTGTTGCTCTCGATAAGAATTATGCTCTTGAAATGGTTACAGCAGGTGGTGTGCAGACAGACTTTGACCGTCTTATTGACCGTCAGCTTGAACGTGCTGCTATCACACAGATTTCAGGTTTTGCAAAAATCTTTGCAGACTCTGCAAAAGTTATGAATGGTTAATTTCGGGTGACTGCCATGATAAATGTATGGTCAGTTTCCCAAGTCCTTGAAGATACAGGTGCTCTCACACCGGAAGAAGCCAAAAAAGCTATGCCGTTTTGCGTTTCTGCTTGTAGTCAGTTGTCAAAAAGACTTAAGGATGTGAAAAATGAGGATGAACCTGCTGTTATCAATGCTTGTGCAGGTATTGCCCTTTATAATTATTCGCTTTTACAATGCTCAAAAAGTGAAGATTTCTCATCTTTTAAAGCTGGTGACATCACAATAAGCAAAACAAAAAACAGCACCTTTGAAAGCGCTGTTAAATTCCGTGACGAGACACTTCTTCAAGCATCAGAATACTTAACAGATGTGGATTTTGTGTTTAAGGCGGTGGCAGTGTGAATTTCAGTTCACTTTTTTCTACCCACGGAAACTCAGTTTACCTAAGTGGTGCAGATGGTTGGAAAAGTCCTCTTTTCAGGGCTTTTCTACAACCTTTGAGATATAAAAATAAGCTCTATCAGCAGGGTGAATATACTCCTTTGGGTATAAACAAGAATGATGTTTACCTCTATTTAGGTCCTGCCGACCACGACCTTACCAAACTCAATAAATCCCACAGAATTCACGACTGTGACGATAATAAATATATGATTGACCGAGCAGAAAAGATAAGGTTTAACGACCAAACTCTTTACATCTGGGCAATCATAAGAAAAACAACGGAGGTAAATAAATGAACACAAATGCAACTCTTGTAAACTCCATTGTGAACAGTTTAAGTAATAATGCCAGTTTTAGCGATATAACCTTCGTTATTGCCTATGAAAACGAAATCAAACCCACACCCATGGACAAACCTATTGTCGCTCTCTCACCAAAAGGGTGTGTTATTGGAGACAAGTTGACTCACACTAATGAAAATGGTGAAGTCATTACAACCAAAAAGCGTGAAGTGAAATCAACTGTCAGTATTGATATCTATCTTCCATACTCTATGGGTGGACTTGAAGGACATAGGATTTTTGACCGAATTGCAACATATTTGTTATTCTCTCAAAATCTTGCCATCAGTGGTGCAACCTGCTCAGAGGCAGACTATGACAATTCATGTCAGGCAATAATTTTAAAATCTACTTTCATTTTTCTCAATGTAGTTGAGGCATAAAAAAGCCCACCGAGGGAATACCTTCGGTGGGTAATTTTTGTTATTTAATTAGTCAGCGTTTTCTTCTTCGATTTTATCAACGATTTCCTGTGGAACTGC
>CALEIS010000033.1 GCA_937877675.1 uncultured Clostridia bacterium
TGACCTGCTTTTGCTTTTGTAAGCATTTCTTTTGCATTTACTAATGGCATAATTTAATACACTCCTATAAAAAATTGTCGCAAATATTATATATCACCTACAACTAAATGTCAACAAATTAACAAAATTAACCATACAGAATAATATGGATATGAGGTGATAAATGTGGAAAAGTATTTTTCAAGTATTATTTGCAGCAACGGATACTGCTCAACATACAACACAATTTACAAAAAAGACCCTTTTGCAAGAGTTTACATCGTCCGTGACGGTGACGATATTGAAAGAGCTATCTTCTTTAAAAAACTAACAGAAAATCTCCGTGGATATAATATTACTCTTTTTAACCCTTTTTATGACGAGGGGGTTGACGGAATTTACATTAAAAATCTTAACACATACATCCTGTCCGATGGTGGTTACAACAGAATTTCACCAATTCTACCTGAAATATGGGAAAAGACTATCAGCATAACAAACGATAAAACTTATCCACAGGATTTGCTTCGTGAAGTGCTGATTGGAAAAGCTAAAGAAAACAATCATTATAAAAATGCTTGTAAAACATTAAATCAAGCTTCCCTTATACGAGAAAGACTCCACAACTCACTTTCTCCATATCTTAACGAAGAAAAAATTGTAAATTTTATACATAAAACTTGTTTGAGAAACCTTAAAAGGTCAACTGAAAAGGGAAGTGGAAAAATCCATTTTCTTTCATCCCCTACCCCTTTAGGAATTCACACTCATTATGACACAATTTTTGAAATCAGCGACAGCATCATAAACATCACTGATGAAACTGGTTTTGCAGGAGCGATAATAATAAGTGTAATCAAAAATTATGCCACAAAAGAAAAAATGAGGATTATTGCATCCCCATCTTATTTCGGTAAAGACTTTTTTCAGTTTTTACTGTTTCCGTCACTTAAATTCACCATTTGCATTTCTGATAACAGCCATTCCCTACCCTTTAACCCACAAAATCAAATAGATATAGCACGATTTTTCACGGACAAATCAGTTCTGACGAGTGAGAAAACAAGGGCTTTATTATCAGTTGAAAGTTCATTACTTGACAAGGCAGTTTTATCCCTTTACGAAGGCAGAAACGAGAGATTCAAGTATAATGATTTGGTGAAAGGCTTTTCGGACAGAGAAAAAGCAGAAGAATGTGCAAATAAAATTGTAACAACTATATCAAATTAAAAAGGCAGGGTTGAATCCCTGCCTTACCCTTATATATTCTGTTTACCACTGATGGATTTCCTGTGGATTTTCAAAAACCTCATCCATTCTCTTCATAAATGGAATAACATCATTAAACGCACCGATTCTATGGTCGAATGTGAGAGTTACAGGAAGCATTTTTCTTGTTTTAAGGTCGATTTCACCTTTTTCATTTCTATATGCAAAATCTTTCTCGATGAAGCCACCAACACCCATCATAAATACTTGTGGATAAAGGAGTGGTGATGTTGTTTCAAATCCACGAAGACCCTCGTAAAGTCCTGCCCAGTTAGAGAAACAAACCGTACCCTCGTTAAGGTGATAATATTTAAGTCCTTTTTCACCTTCAGTTGACTTTTTCTGGAAGAAGCCACTAATAGTACCGATTTTGTGCTTACCAATAACACCTGCAGTAGCCTGTGAAATTGTTGTTGAAATCTTACCTTTAAGCAAGAAACCAACAATTCTCTGAACAACAAGGTCGGAAAGCACAGCATCAATATCAGTATTCTTCATTTTGTATGTCATTTCGTCAATTTCCTGTTGAAGTTCTTGAAGATTTTTTTCTTCACAACCACAAATCTTTACAGGGAATGTTTCACCACTATCAAGCATAACAGGCATCGCAACATCAATATGTTTTTTTATTGTGAGTGTACCACAACAACGCTTGTAATTGAAATCAATATGAGCATTAAGTCTTGGTGCCACTTTCAAACCCTCAACCATCGCTTTCATAATGATTGTGTTAAAAGAAAGTTTATACCCACAAGTTTCCTTTAACTTTTTATACTCGTCCCACATATCAGTAACATCAATCTCATAGCAATAACCTGCTTGTGGCTGGTCTTTTTGGTTACTTGTAAGAATATAACCGTTCAACCTTCTCTTAATATTATTAAAATACTCAATTTTGTCGCCTGGTTCAGGCTTGTTTAATGCTACATCTAAAAATTTTCTTTCGCTCATGTTTTTCATCCTTTGAAAACAAAAAATATCTCTCAAAAATTATAACAAAAGGGAATATTCTTGTCAATGAACTACATTTGAATTATTTGTTGATTATCGGGCAAAATATTGTAGAAAGAAAGGGTTGATTTTTATGGCTGAAAGAATAGGGAAACATAGTATTTTTCTCCCCACAAAGCCTTCAATTATAGGTTTTGCTTCGGTTGTGGGAAAAGCAGAGGGTGAAGGACCATTAGCTAACGAATTTGACAAGGTTTATGAAGACGACACCATTGACGGTTGTCCTACTTGGGAAAAAAGTGAAAGTGCATTACAGAAAGAAGCTATTTCACGAGCAATTGCAAAGGCGGATTTATCACCAAAGGACATTGACCTTATTATGGCTGGGGATTTGCTCAACCAATGTATCGGCACATCCTTTGGCATAAGGGAATTGCAAATTCCATTTTTAGGTCTTTATGGTGCTTGTTCAACAATGGCTCTATCAATGGCATTGGCATCAGTTTTAGTTGATTCACAAGTTGCGACCAACGCTGTTGCATCAACATCATCACACTTTGCATCGGCAGAAAGACAATTCCGACTTCCCCTTGAATACGGTGGTCAACGTCCACCGTCAGCACAAAGAACAGCAACTGCATCAGGTGCAACTGTTATTTCAAATCATACCGGAAACACACCTTGCATTGAGGCGGTTATTTTTGGCAAAATTATGGATTATGGTATAAAAGATGCTAACAATATGGGTGCTGCTATGGCACCTGCTGCGGCAGATACCATACAGAATTTCTTAAATGACACGGAAACAAAACCAGAGGATTATGACCTTATTCTTACCGGTGACTTGGGTAAGGTTGGCTCGGAGCTTTTAATTGAATTATTAAAAAAAGATTTCAGCATTGACATTTCTTCTGTTCACAACGACTGTGGGCTTATGATTTACGATTTAGAAGAACAGGATATGCATGCAGGTGGGTCAGGTTGTGGTTGTAGTGCTTCGGTAATAAACTCATTCATTATAAAGAGGCTTCAATCAAAACAGATTAACAAGGTGCTTTTCGTGGGAACTGGTGCACTACTTTCACCAACATCAACCTTACAAGGTGAAAGTGTGCCTGGAATTGCTCACGGAGTTCTATTAATGAGCGGAGAATAATATTATGGATTTGAGTAAGGATATAAATACAATAACACGATTGGAAAATTCAATAAAAATTCTGAAAATTCTGGAAACGACACTGACCGTTGGGATAATAGCCTTTACCGTTTTCAGAGCAATAACAATTTTAAGAGAATAGAATTAAATTAAGCCTTGAAAGAGTGAAACTTTCAAGGCTTTTCTTATACTCGTTTTTTCATTAATCCGTGTTTGTTGCAATAAATATATAGATACCCTCTGCCACGGAATTGCATTCTTGTTTCTGCATTCCCCTCGGGATAAAGTTTTACAAAATTCACCTTATCCGATGTTACATACGCAATAAAAGAAATGTAATGACTTTTTGTCATTGGATGATTTACTGTTATAAACTTTTCATCCTCAACATTTTCAATAGTTATGTTGTGGTCGTCATCAAATTCTTCTGCTTCAAGTGGTGGAAGAGTTATGCCACAACAACTGATTAGTGTTTCTCCCGTTGTATGGATTACATTTCCACATACTGGGCATACATAAAACTTTGAAAAGAGTATGTTTGATGAAATATTTTTATTTATAACAGTTTCGCCTGACATAAGCTCCATAACTGACACTCCAAGCGCCTGACTCAAAGGCTCAACAAGGGTAATATCAGGAAGCCCTTTTGCTGTTTCCCATTTTGAAACTGCTTTACTACTGACACCGATTTTTTCGGCAAGTTGTAATTGTGTTATACCCTTTACCTCACGGAGCTTTTTGATTGTTGCACCTGTTATATATGTGTTCATATTTTCTCTCCTTTGGTTTATATGAATACATTATAATCATTTATATCGCAACTGACAACCTACGCTTAGTGGACATAATATTCTATTGCCTTACTTACAAATTCTGCTGTGCCCACAGAGTGCTTATCGATGTTATTCTTAAATCTTTCATCGGCAACATACATCTGTCCAAGTCCTGCCAAAATCTCATTTGTGCAGGTGTAAAAGTTTTCTGTGATGTAGTTTTGTAGTTTCTCCACAAGGTTTTGGCTTTCCTTCGAGTCAGGTGTTGCCCCACTATTCATACAGATTGCAAATTCTTCGAGAATTCTCTCCAAGCCTTCACCCAAGGCATTGAAACTATCCTTTGAATAGCCCTTACTTTTTTGTGAATATTCTTTATAGGCTTCGGTATTTCCCCATTTTTCCTTCACTTCGTTTTTGTAGTTTTCAAATTCTGTGTTATCAAAAGCGTTCATCGTTGTTTGTCCTTTCTTTGCACTATCTATGGCAGAAATCAGTTTTTCCAATCGTTCTTTTTTGAGAATCAGTAGTTTTTTCTGCTCATCAAGTGCTTTTTGCTTGTCGTAATCGGGAGATGATAAAATTTCCATAATGCTTTTCAGCGAAAAATCCAACTCACGGTAAAACATAATTTGTTGCATTTTTTCAAGGGATTTTTCATCATAAAACCTATAACCCGTCCACTCGTCAACCTCGGCAGGTTTTAAAAGTCCTATTTCATCGTAATAATGCAATGTACGTACACTTACACCTGTAAGTTTGGCAAATTCGTTTATTTGCATTTTCATTAAATCACCTCGCATATAGGAATATACACTATGACGCAACGGCAGAGTCAAGTAACAATTTATATTTCTTTTTTATTATATCACCCTTAAAAATTTATTCAATCTGTATATTTACAGTCCCCATATTCTGTGCTATAATTTTACCATTATAAATATATTTTTTGGGGGAAATGTTATGGGAAAATATCTTTTAGTAAATGCCGATGACTTTGGCATGTGCCATAGCGCCAACGAAGCAATTTTCGACCTTTTTAAATCAGGCAGACTTAAATCATCAACTATTATGATGCCTTGTCCTGCTGCAAAAGAAGCTGTTGACTTTTCTATCGAACATCCTGAATATGCTATTGGTGTTCACCTTACAACAACTGCTGAATGGGAAGAATATCGTTGGAAGGCTCTTACAAACGGCCCATCTCTTCACGATAAAGAAGGCTTTATGTGGCACACTGGTGAAGACGCTGACAAATACGGTAAATACGAAGAAATTGAAGCAGAAATTCGTGCGCAGATTGACCTTGCTCACTCATGGGGTATGAAGCCATCCCATGTTGACAATCACATGGGTTCATTATATGGTCATCTTACAGGTAGATTCTCACTTCTTAAATTAACTCTCCGTGTATGTGGTGACTATGGTTATGCATTCCGTATGTTCACATCTGCTGATAAGCGTGTTGCTCCAAGAGGTACACCATTCTTCCTTTGGAATGCATGTACTCTTCTTTCAAGAAAATGGGGTAAAAAATACAATGTAATTATGCCTGATTATCTTCTTTTCCCTGACTGGGATGTAATGCCAACAGATTCTTATGAAAGCTACAGAAAGAAGATTCTTGACATCTGGTGTGACATTCCTGAAGGAATTACTGAAACTTATGTTCATCCTGCTCTTGAAACAGACGAACTTAAAGAAATCGTTCCACTCTGGGAACAGAGAGTTTGGGAATATCAGGTTATGAAGGACCCTGAAACTGAAAAATATCTCAATGCTCATGGTGTTGAACTTGTCAGCTATAGAGATATCATCAAAATGAAAAGCAAATAATTAAATAAGCATAAACCCAAGGCAAACTCCGTCTTGGGTTTTATTTCTACTTGAAAAGTGGTGTAAAAAATGAACCTGAACGATAAATTTCTACTTGAACAGATACCAAAGGTTGCCGAAAAGCAACTTGGTACATCCGTCAATGGACTTAAATTCATTGGTGGTGGTAGTTTTGGCAGAGTTTACAAAGGTACAAAGGCAGACGGTGAAGCAATTATCCTCAAAGCATATTTTGTTAAGGGAATGGAAACAACGGAAGCCCAACAATTAAAAATTCTCGGTGAAAACACATCTGTTAAAATGCCAATAGTGAATTTTACATATAGTGATAACGAAATTGCTCTTTTGTGTATGAGTTTTATTGATGGCAAAAATGCACTTGATACATCTTTTCTTTTAAAAAGCAAGGAACAAAAGCAAAATTTTGCCAACGATGTTGTTGACGGAATGTTACAATGGCATAGTATTAAAGGTGAGAAATATGGATATCTTGAAAATGATGTTTACGACAGTTGGAAAGAGTTTTACATAGCAAACAAGGTTTCCCACGACCTTGCAGGACTTAAAAAGTTGATGAATGATGGCAAATACAGCAAGAAAAACTTCGATTTACTCTGTCGTGGTCTTGATATATTCAAGGAAATAGTTGATGAGCCTGAAGCTCCTGTGCTTATTCACGGAGACCTCAATATTATGAACATTATGGCTGACCCCAAGACTATGAAACTGACAGGTTTTATTGACCCATGTGGCTCGATGTGGGCAGACAGAGAATATGATTTATTCCAATTTCTTAACATGTGGGGAAACGTCTATAATCTCTACGATACATACAAAGCAAAATGCAAGATGAGTGAACACTGTGATTTTAAAGTTGCTTTTTATGGTGCTTTACACGAAAACTCAATGCGATTAAAAGGTGGACTTATTGTCCCCATTTGGGAAATCCAAAACAACAACAGACTCAAAAAGGCTATGAAAAAATATTAAAAAAAATTACACCCCACAGCAATTTGTGGGGTGTTTCTATTTTAGAATTCTATAAAAGCATATTTAATTGTCTTTCGATTGTATGTATAGGTTATATACAATTTATTACCATCTTCAATAATTGCAGGATAAGAGTACTCTGCAAAAAGGTTTATACTGTGCTCTAATGTTGTTACATCCTGCCAAGTTTCACCATTATCCTTAGATACAGAAAGAACTAATCTGTTTCTTACTTCCATTCCTACAGGAGTATGAACAAGCCAGAGCCATCCGTTATCGGTCATAACACAGTCAATACCACTATTGTTATTCATAAGGTCTGTCTTATAAGCATCACACCAAGTGTATCCACCGTCAGTTGAATCTGAACGATAAATCCAACCTGACTGTGTACGGAACATAGCGTGGATGTTGCCATCCTTATCTTCCCAAAGTGTTGGTTGAATCATACCAACTGTTTTACCTCTGCTATCCTTTGCAACAACAAAATCAGTTCTTGTCCAAGTGTTACCACCATCTTCGGAAATATCAAAGAATGCTTTCCATTCACCTTGTTCAGATGATGCAGGAGCAATAATCTTACCGCTTGATGTAACGAGAACTTTATTCTTAACTGGCCCTCTGCCACCATTTGTGTCACCTGCTACCAATTCTTTTGGCTCTGTCCATGTTTTACCACAATCATAAGAGTCAGTATATTTTGTAACCCAATATGGAATTTCCATACCAACTTTATAATAAAGTCTTACATAGTCACCATAGTTTACAAGTACTGGATTCCAATGAGCAACCGGGTCAGCTGATGCCATCTGCTTTGGTTCGCTCCAATTTTCACCATCATGGATGCTATACCAAATTCTCACATCTGCATTACCCTCGGCACTACCTGCAAAAAATGCAGACATAAGGTTTCCATCAGGCATTTTTACGATAGTTGATGCGTGGGATTCTCTGAAATACTTTCTTTCTTTGAATATTTTGCCCTGTTCAATTGTTATATCTAAATTGGCGTCTTCGTTTTTATTCCCTGTAAATACACTTGCAAATCTTTCCATAAAATCAAACACCGCTGAAAATCCACCGATAGTTCTATTTGGACTACAAGCCATTACCTGTGTCCCACCAAAAATAGAAAGACAAAGTGTTATTGCAATAATATTTCTAAATATCTTTTTCATAATTTTCCTCCCAACACTAATTGACAATTACATTTTAAATAATTTTGTCTAGTGTGTCAACAATTAGTTTATAGTAATATAAAATACTTTTACCTTACTCATCTTATTTGACTTTTAAAAAATAATATGTATAATGAAAGTAACAAAAATATCCAAAGGAGATATTATTATGAAAAAATTGTTTAAGTTCGTTATGACTCTCATTCTCGTTGCAGCAATTGGCGTTGGTGGGTTTTTCGCATTAAAGAAATTTGGTATTCTTCCAAATTCTGACGCTAACACAACAACCGAGACTACAACAGAAACTACAACCACTCTCTATGACAGACCGATGGATGCAACCGGCGCTGCTATTTCAGAAGAAGAGCTTAAAGCACTTTATGAAACAGCTAACAATTTATATATTAACTGGGTAAACGCTAATGGCGTAAAAGCTGACTGGGATACTATCATGACTATCGACGGAAAAGACTACTCACCAGTTATATCCGAAGGCTATGCTACTATTGAAGAATTAAAGAGTGATTTGCAAAACTACTTCACTGAAGACCTCTACATAGACTTTGTCAATGAAAACTTCATAATGTATGATAATAAATTATATATTTACAGTGACATCATTCAGGGTGATGAAACTGTTTGCGAAGGTGCAAAACTTACAATTACTTCAAGCACAGCAGAAGAATGCCAATTCTCTGTATCATTAGTATATAAGAATACTTCTTATACAAGAACATACAATTATAAATTACAAGCTATTGATGGAAAATGGAAATTTGTAAACAGTTTTGACCACAGCATTTCCCTCTCAAAGCAAAGCCATATTAACTGGAAATAATCTAACATAAATAAAAGTGGTAGGAAAACCTACCACTTTTTTATTTTACTATTTCGTAAGGCCAATCAATTATTCCACCAAATTCTTTAACATTGGTATAGCCTAAATCAACAAGTGCTTCTGCGGCAATTTTGCTTCTTCGACCACTACGACAATACACAAGAATTAACTTATCCTTGTCAGGTATTACAGTTTCTGCCTTATTCTTAATATCCTCATGTGGAAGCAATACAGCATTTTCGATATGACCTTCCTCATATTCATCAGCTTCTCTTACATCAAGAATAACGTACTCTTTTTCCGTATCCATTATTTTCTTTGCTTCTTCCGCTGAAATCTGCTCGTAAGAGTTTGCCACAACTTCTTCTTGCTTATTGCAACCACATATACTAAAAAGACAAATAGAAACCATAAGCATAATTATCAGTCCTTTGTGTTTTTTCATTTTATTTATTTTTCCCCTTTTGTTTTTTACTATTATATCACCCACATAAAGAAATAACAATATTTCGCAAAATAAAAAGCGGTGAAAACCCACCGCTTTATTCTTTATCAATATTCTATTGTATAGTCTTTTTCAAATGTAACACCAAATATTACTCTGTGAGTACCAAGGAAGTCAACTGTTGTGTCCATATAAAGTGGAGTTGAATAGTTTGCATGTGTTACTCTGCCTGACTGTTTATCAATTTTAACCTTTACAACACAGTTGTAATATTCTGTAATAAAGTTTTTAACAAATGATGGTGCTTTTTCTGCCATTTCGCTTGTTTCAATTACGTCAAACACAGAGCCAACACCTGAACCTGCAGAAGGACTTTCTTCATCTTTTACAAGAATATAAATTTCATACTCACTTCCAGTGTCCTTAAAAGCTACTTTTTCAACATCTTCTACCTTTAAACAACTTACATAATCCTGATTAGGAACCATAAAGTTATCTCTAATTTCTTGCTTTGTTGCATAAATAATAGGTTCTGTATCATCCTTCATGACTTCATTTATGAGAGCATCACCCATTGATTGAAGTGCTGATGGAAGTTCCAATTGATTTACAGTTCTTTTCTCGTAATTTTTTGTAACCTTAACAGCTTCGCCCTTTACTCTGTTCATAGATGTATTGAAGAGTTCTACAACCTCAGGAACTGTTGAATATGGTTTTGTCTCACCATCTTCAGTTGCACCGTCAGAATCTTCCATAATAACACCGTCACCCCAATCGGCTGTTGGGTCTTTTGCATTCGCTTTTAAATCCTCATTGTCTGACTGTGTAGTTGTACCACCTTTTCCAACTGACAACATAAGTGTCTGTGAGATGGAAACTAAGCTAAACACAATTACACATGATAAGAAAATTGCCAAGCTCTTGAAAAATGCCTGTGCAAAATTTTTATTTTTTAATTCCTTTTTCTCGAGTTTTGCTTTATACTCTTCAGGAGTGATTTGCTTTTTTGCCATAACCTTTCCCCTTTTCCTCTTTATGGGCTTATCATATCATATTTAATGTATATCGTCAATTTTTATTTTTCATTTCACCTTTTATTTAATGTTATTTTATGTTATTCTATTATTAGCAAATCTGTAAGGAGAATTTATTATGTATATAAACGGTTTTCAGAAGCTCACAGTTTTAGATTATCCTGGTAAAGTAGCTTGTATCATTTTTACACCAGGTTGTAATTTCCGTTGTCCTTTCTGCCACAACGCAGCCCTTGTAACACATATCGATAAGGATACATATATAAATGAGGAAGAAGTTCTCTCATATTTAAGAAAAAGGCAAGGCATTCTTGACGGTGTTGTAATTACAGGTGGTGAGCCATTATTACAAGATGGTATTGAAGAATTTATTGGTAAAATTAAAGAATTAGGATACTCAGTTAAGCTCGACACAAACGGTAGTTTTCCTGAAAAGCTTATTTCTCTTGTAGAAAAAGGTCTTGTGGATTATGTTGCCATGGATATTAAAAACAGTAAAGCAAAATATATGACCACAATTGGTGTTAATAATATCCATATGGAATCCATTGAAAAAAGTGTGGACTTTTTATTACAGAACAAAGTGGATTATGAGTTTAGGACAACTATTGTTGACGGATTTCACACCATTGACGATATACAAGATATTGTGGTGTGGATTAAGGGTGCACACAAGTACTTTTTGCAGAATTTTGTGGACTCCGGTGACTTAATTGAGGCAGGTTTAAGCCCCGTAACCCTTGATACACTTAGGGAAATGAAGGAAAAAGCAACACAAACCATACCTTGTGTTGAAATTCGAGGAATTTAATAAAAACACAATATATTGTGTGAAAACCTATTGACAATGTACAATATATGTACTATAATAAATCTCGCTAACCAAAAATTACTGTGCGTAATGGGTAGCGAGATTTACCTTTAATGCACAAAAAATCAAAATCAATAGGAGGGCACAATATGTATAACGTACTTAAAAGAGATGGCAAAATAGCAAACTTTGACGTTAAGAAGATTGCTGACGCTATCACACAGGCATTTGAAGCATGTAACAAACAGTTTAACCCTGACATTATCGACTTTTTAGCACTTAAAGTAACTGCAGATTTTGAGCCAAAAATCAAGGATGGTAACATTGCAGTTGAAGACATTCAGGACAGTGTAGAATCTGTTCTCATCAAAGCAGGTTATGATGATGTTTCAAAGGCATACATCATCTATCGTCGTCAGAGAGAAAAAGTTCGTAACCTCAATGCAACAATGGTTGACTACAAGGCAATCATCGACAACTATCTCAATGTTAATGACTGGCGTGTTAAAGAAAACTCAACAGTTACATATTCTGTTGGTGGTCTTATTCTTTCAAACTCAGGTGCCGTTACTGCAAACTACTGGCTCTCTGAAATTTATGATGATGAAATCGGCAACGCACACAGAAATGCTGACATTCACATTCATGACCTTTCAATGCTTACAGGTTACTGTGCAGGTTGGTCACTTAAACAGTTAATTCAGGAAGGTCTTGGCGGTGTTCCAGGAAAGATTACATCTGCTCCTGCTGCTCACCTTTCAACTCTTTGCAACCAGATGGTTAACTTCCTTGGTATTATGCAGAATGAATGGGCAGGTGCTCAGGCTTTCTCATCATTCGACACATATCTTGCACCATTCGTAAAGGTTGATAACCTTTCATACAAAGAAGTTAAACAGTGCA
>CALEIS010000034.1 GCA_937877675.1 uncultured Clostridia bacterium
ATTGTTTCAGCAATCTGTGAAATATTACCACTTGCTTCTTTTGTAGCAATAATATTCTTATGCTCACAAAGTTCAGCATATGTAGATGGAAGAACATTTACACCTGTTCTGCTTGGAACGTTATAAATGATGATTGGTTTAGAAGTATTATCTGCAATTGCTTGATAATGCTTTACAAGACCACGCTGTGAGCATTTGTTATAATATGGTGTAACAACAAGCATTGCATCTGCACCTGCTTTTTCAGCATCATTAGAAAGCTCAATAGCATACGCTGTTTCATTACTACCTGTACCAGCAATAACAGGGATTCTGTGGTTTACAACGTCACATGTAAACTTAATAACATCTGAATGTTCTTTTGGTGTAAGAGTTGCACTTTCACCAGTAGTACCACAAATTACAATTGAATCTGTACCATTTGCTATGTGATATTCAAGAAGATTTTCAAGAGATTTATAATTAACACTTAAATCTTCATTAAATGGTGTTACAATAGCAACACCGCAACCTGTAAAAATAGGATTGTTACTCATAATAAAATTCTCCTTAATTGGAAATTAGTCCATGTAACCTTCTGCACAAAGAAGTTCAGCCATAAGAACAGCTCCACCTGCAGCACCACGAAGTGTGTTGTGTGAAAGGCAAACAAATTTATAATCATACTGTGTGTCTTCACGAAGACGACCAACAGAGATTGCCATACCGCCTTCAAGGTCACGATTAAGTTTTGTTTGTGGCATATTATCTTCTTCAAAATAGTTAAGGAATTGTTTTGGCGCATGTGGAAGTTCAAGTTCCTGTGCACGGCCAGCAAATTCCTTCCATATATTTAATATTTCTTCCTTAGATGGTTTATTCTCAAATCTTACGAAAACTGCACCCATATGACCATTTGAAACAGGAACACGAATACACTGTGCAGTAAAGTTTGGTGAATCAGCATCAACGATAACATCACCTTCAACTTTACCCCAAATCTTAAGAGGTTCTTTTTCACTCTTTTCTTCTTCGCCACCGATGAATGGGATAACATTGTCAATCATTTCTGGCCATGTATCAAATGTTTTACCTGCACCTGAAATTGCTTGATATGTACAAACAAGAACATCTTTAACACCGAATTTAGAAAGAGGGAAGAGGGCAGGTACATAACTTTGAAGTGAACAGTTTGATTTAACTGCAATAAAACCACGTTTTGTGCCAAGTCTTTTTCTCTGAGCTGGAATAATAGCAGCATGGTCTGCATTAAGTTCAGGAACAATCATAGGAACATCAGGTGTGTGTCTATGTGCACTGTTATTTGAAATAACAGGACATTCAGCTTTTGCATATGCTTCTTCAAGTGCCTTGATTTCATCTTTTTTCATGTCAACAGCACAGAATACGAAATCAACCATTGAAGCGATTTTCTCAATATCAGCAGTTGCGTCCATAACAACGATATCTTTCATAGCTTCTGGAATTGAGGCATCCATACACCATTTTGCTCCTACTGCATCAGAATACTTCTTTCCTGCTGAACGTGGACTTGCTGCTAATACTTTTACATCAAACCAAGGATGATTGTCTAAAAGAGTCATAAAACGCTGACCAACCATACCTGTTGCACCAATTACACCAACATTATACTTTTTCACTTGAAATTACCTCCAAAAAATGATATTATATCATTCGTTATAAAAAATCAGTAATGATTACATCATCATTACTGAATAAAATACATCGGTATTATGATTTTCATAATACGAAAGCACTCCATCAAATAATGATGACAGTTGCATTACTGTTAATAATACAACCAGAAAAAACAAATCCCAAGCCCTGTTTTTCTTCGGCAACAAACCCTTTCACATTTCATCAAAAACCCTTGGGAGTTTCAAAAATGTTACTATTTTTTATTGCGCCTCAATCGCTATAATATAATAACACTTTAAAGTAATCATGTCAAACATTTTTAACAATTTCTATATATTTACGGAGAAACATAATGAAAAAATCTGATTTTTACTACGATTTGCCCAAAGAATTAATTGCTCAAACCCCAGTAGAGCCAAGAGACCATTCAAGAATGATGGTTTTAACAAGAAAAAACAATACAATTGAACATAAGTATTTTTATAATTTCATAGATTATTTAAATCCTGGTGATTGCCTTATTCTTAACAATACGAGAGTATTACCGGCTCGTATGTATGGAGTTAAAAAAGATACTGGTGCAATTGTCGAATTTCTACTTTTAAACAATCTAGGCAATGACCGTTGGGAAACAATTACCGGACCAGGGAAAAAAGCAAAAGTTGATGCTGAATTTTCTTTTGGCGATGGAATATTGAAATGTAAAATTGAAGAAGTATTAGATAATGGTAATAGAGTTGCTAAATTCAGTTATGATGCATCTAATATCTATGAAGTTTTAGATAAAGTTGGTGAAATGCCTTTACCACATTACATAACTGAAAAACTTGAAGATAAAGAGCGATATCAAACAGTTTATTCAAAAGAGTTAGGTTCTGCAGCTGCTCCAACTGCTGGACTTCACTTTACGGATGAAATAATGACTAAAATTCAAGAAAAAGGAATAAAAATCGGATATGTAACCTTGCATGTTGGTATTGGTACTTTTAGACCTGTTAAAGCAGAAAATATTGAAGACCATGAAATGCATTCTGAGCATTATCAAATTCCAAAAGAAACAGCAGATTTAATAAATGAAACCAAGAAAAATGGCGGCAGAGTTGTTGCAGTTGGAACAACTTGTTGTAGAACTCTTGAAAGTGTTATGAATAGTCAAGGTGAAATGAAAGAGTTTGATGATTGGACAAGTATCTTCATCTATCCAGGATATAAATTCAAGTGTATAGACGCACTTTTAACAAATTTTCACTTGCCTGAGAGCACACTTATAATGTTGGTTTCAGCGTTATACAATAGAGAAAATATTTTGGATGCGTATAATACCGCAGTAAAAGAAAAATACAGATTTTTCAGTTTTGGCGACTGTATGTTTATCAATTAAGGAGAATTTATGTATAAACTTATCAAGAAAAATGGAAATGCAAGACGAGGCGAATTCCATACAGTTCACGGCGTAGTTCAAACACCAGCATTTATGAATGTTGCGACACAAGGTGCAATTAAAGGTGGAGTTTCAGCTTATGATTTAAAAGATATTAATTGTCAGGTTCAATTATGTAATACATACCATTTGCACTTAAGACCTACTGATGCACTTGTTAAAGAAATGGGTGGTCTTCATAAGTTCACAGGTTGGAATGGACCTATTCTTACTGATAGTGGAGGATTTCAGGTTTTCTCACTTTCATCATTAAGAAAAATTAAAGAAGAGGGTGTATATTTTTCTTCTCATATTGATGGTCACAAGATTTTTATGGGACCTGAGGAAAGTATGCAAATTCAGTCGAATCTTGGTTCAACAATCGCCATGGCTTTTGACGAATGTGTTGAAAACCCCGCTAAATATGAATATTCTAAACAATCGTGTGAAAGAACAACAAGATGGTTATATCGTTGTAAAGCTGAAATGGATAGATTGAATTCATTATCAGACACAATTAATAGAAATCAAATGCTTTTTGGTATAAACCAAGGTTGTACTTATGATGATTTAAGAATCGAACACATGAAAGAAATAGCAAAGCTTGACTTGGATGGCTATGCTATTGGTGGACTTGCTGTTGGTGAGCCAAAGGAAGATATGTATCGTATCATTTCTGCTGTTGAGCCATATATGCCAGTTGATAAACCACGTTATTTAATGGGTGTTGGTACTCCAGGAAATATCCTTGAAGCAGTCAAAAGGGGAGTTGACCTTTTTGATTGTGTTATGCCAAGCAGAAATGCACGTCATGGTCACCTTTTTACAGATGCAGGTATCATTAACATCAATAATAAAAAATATGAAAAAGATGATTTACCAATTGACCCTGAATGTAATTGCCAAACATGTCAAAAGCATTCTAGGGCATACATCAGACATTTGTTTAAAGCACAGGAAATGTTAGCTATGAGGCTTTGTGTAATGCATAATTTATACTTCTATAACAATCTTTTAGCAAAAATTCGTGATGCATTGGATAATGATACATTTGACGAATTTTATAACAAGTACGTTGACAGATTAGATACACGAATTTAGTTGATTTAAAATACTAAATGTAACTATAAAAAAACTCTTGCATAATATTACATTATTATGTATAATATTAAAGTTATTATTTATATATTGGAGGACTCAAACAATGGGTAATAGTACAATGATTCTTATGATGGTTGGTCTTTTTGCTGCAATGTATTTCTTCACAATCAGACCACAGAAAAAACAGCAGAAAATGGAGCAGGAAATTCGTGAAAACACACAGATTGGTGATGAAATCACAACAATCGGTGGTATCTGCGGTAAAGTAGTTTCAGTTAAAGATGACACAATCGTTATTGAAACAGGCTCAGACAGAGTTAAAATTAAATTCAAGAAATATGCAATCCAAACAAATCACACTGCTAATGAAAAAATTCAGGCTCAGCGTGAAGCTGCAAAAGCTGCTATGATGGAAAAGAAAGCAAAGAAATCTAAAAAAGATAAAGATGCTGAATAATTAACATAAAAAAATAATTCCCCTCATATTCTTTAGTGAATGTGAGGGGTTTTTCTATGAAAAAAAGATTCTTTAAAAGAAAAAATGAAATGTCAAATCCTATGAAAAATTTTGTAAGCTTATCAATTTCATCAGTTTTTGGCAACATCTTAACAATATTTCTTACGTTTATAATATCTTATATAATTTCCAAATCAGAAAACATTCCTTCTTATCTTGGAATACTTTTTCTATTTTGTATAGCGTGTGGAAACATATTAAGTGGATTTATAGCTTCAAAACGATGTAATTTTAAAGGTATTATTTCTGGATTAATATGTTCAATTCCAAATGCATTAATAATAACATTAATTATGCTTTTTTTCTCAAACAGTAAAATAAATGAAAAAACGCTTCTTTTATATTTATTTATAATATTATGTTCAAGTGTTGGTGGCATTATTGGGGCAAATACTAAGAGAAGAAAATAACAAGAAGGAATGTGTATAAAATGAACAAAGTAATCAATTTAAGAAAACATAGAAGATTTAAGTTAACCAAAGGCAACAATGACATTATAAAAAGAAAAAAGAAGCCAATATCCCATCAAAATATAGATAAAATTCTCATTACAATAATCTCTATATTATCTATTTTTTTAGGATGTATTATTTTCAAATTACATAAAGCAGATTCTGTAACAGAATTTGAAAATCTTGTTTCTTTTTTTCAAAAAGAGAAATTTTTACATATTATACTTTTCTTTATGAAATACGAGTTATTGCTTTTTTTTGTTGAATTTTTTATAGGTACAAGCATGATTGGTACTCCACTTGTAGTATTTCCACCTATAATAAAATGTGTTTTTATTGGGTGTTTTAGTAGCTTTATGTATAATCAATTTGAAGTTAAAGGTATATTGTTTTGTTTAATGCTATTATACCCATTTTATGCAATAACTACTTCTTCGTTAATATTTGCTGCAAACGAAAGTGCATACATGAGCAAAAATCTATTTAGCATGACAATAAAAAAGAAAACTCTAAATGATATGTCAACTAATATTTATCTGATAAGATATTTATTCTTAATTATTCTGAATATTGTGTGTACAGTTATTAATTCTTTTTTGATTGTTACAGTAGCTCCAAGATTCAACCTTACTTAGTTTTATCAAATGTAATTTGGGCAAGTGGATTTGATTCTGATGCTTTTTTTAACTGCTCATCAACTATATGAGTGTAAATCTCTGTTGTACCGAGGTTTTCATGTCCCAGAATATCCTTTAAAACAAGAACATCTACATTTCCATGCTGATACATAAGAGTTGCTGCAGTATGTCTTAATTTATGTACAGAATATCCCTCTAACCCACATTTTTCAAGTGCTTCATAAACAATATGCTGGACAGTTTTAGGACTTATTCTTCTATTCCTACCACTTAAGAAAAGTGCATTTTTATCACTTGAAGGAACACCGTCAACAGGACGAACTGACATATACTGTGCATAAGCATTTAAGCAAGCATCATTAAGATAGATTGTACGCTCTTTATTACCCTTACCGGTTACTCTTAATGTATGGTCATCTCTAATATCGTTATAATTCAAACTTACAAGTTCAGATAATCTTAAACCGCAATTTAAAAAGAAGACCAAAATACAGTAATCACGTTCTTTATGCTTACCATCAACTGATTTCAATAATTTGATACTCTCTTCAAGTGTTAAATACTTGGGGAGAGATTTTTTTAATTTGGGTGAGTCAAGGACTTCCATAGGATTATTATCGATGATGTTCTTTTGCTTATCTAAATATTTAAAAAAAGTTCGCAAACAAGACACTTTTCTTGCTCTTGCAGCTTCTTGATTATCACGTTCATTTTTACAATAAGAAAGAAAGGCATAGGCATCATTTAGTGTAACACTTTTTACAAAATCGGTATCAATATCAAGGATGTCTATATCATCGAATTCAACAGAAGAGGGGACAAGACCTCTATAATATTTCAAGAATTTAAAAAACAGTCTTAAATCAGAACTGTATTCTTCTATAGTTAATGTTGATTTATTTTTTATAACATCTAGATACACTAAAAAGTCTTTAATAATAATTGGCAAACCTACAAAATTAATTTTTTTCATAAAGCAACTCTCCTTTCGTGAAACAGTTTCACGGTATAATTAAATATAAATTAAACATTTTAAATATAAAACAACTCCGAATTTGAACTCTTCAGAATCATAGGCATTATAATAAACTATTAAATTGAATGGTACGCCTGAAGCATAGATTATAAATTTTATATAGATATAACATTTAATTACATTAGAAACAACTATTGTACAATTATAAACTATTATGTCATTTTTTAAATAATCTATATATAAACGATATAATTATCAAAGTAATATAAAAATAAAAATCGAATAATAATTTTCGTGATGATAGAATGTTCAATCGAAATAAAATAATCAGATTTATAATTGAAAAAATAAGGTTTATTTACGAATTTAAATATATTAGAGATTAATTAATCATTGTTCATAACGTTAGATTACATAAAAGATTATAAAACATAGTAACAATAGATACACGTGTAATAATAGCAATATTTTTAACTAAAATGGCATATTTCCCACATTTTGTATAATTTTTTCTTCCCCTATTTGATACAAAATATTTATTTTGTATAATTATATCATAAGTTTTCAACATTGTCAACAATTACAATAAGTTATCAACAACCCTTTCTGAATTAAATTAAAAATAAAAAACAGAGCATCATTTTGAATTTTGATGCTCTGTTTAACATTTATATAATTTTAATTTAGAAATTAGTTTTGTTGAAACTAAATCATTTTATATAATAGATTTTTAAATCTTTATTTAGAACTTAAAATCTTTTTTAAATATTGACCAGTGTAGGATTTTTTGTTTTTTGAAACTTCTTCCGGAGAGCCAACTGCAACAATTTTTCCTCCTTTATCTCCCCCTTCTGGTCCAAGGTCAATAATATAGTCAGCAGTTTTAATAACATCAAGATTGTGTTCGATAACTATTACGCTATTACCACTCTCAACTAATTTCTGTAATACATCAATCAGTTTGTGTACATCCGCTGTATGAAGTCCAGTTGTTGGTTCATCAAGGATATAAATTGTTTTACCAGTTGAGCGTTTAGAAAGCTCTGTAGAAAGTTTTACACGTTGAGCTTCACCGCCAGATAACGTTGTTGCTGATTGACCCAATTTAATATAGCCTAATCCAACATCATACAGGGTTTCAAGTTTTCTTTTTATTTTTGGAATACTTTCAAAGAATTTCAATGCTTCTTCAACGGTCATTTCAAGCACATCGCTGATAGTCTTTCCTTTATATTTGACTTCAAGTGTTTCACGATTATATCTTGAACCTTTACATACATCACATGGAACATAGACATCCGCTAAGAAATGCATTTCAATCTTTATTATTCCATCACCTTGACATGCTTCGCAACGACCACCTTTAACATTAAATGAAAATCTGCCGGCATTATAACCTCTTATTTTTGCATCCTGTGTCTGGGCAAACAATTCTCGAATATCTGTAAATACTCCTGTATATGTTGCAGGATTTGAACGAGGTGTTCTACCGATTGGAGATTGGTCTATATTAATAACTTTATCAAGATATTCAATTCCAATAAATTCATTAAATTTACCAACAGGCTTTTTTGCACCATTTAATTCATTTGCAAGATGCTTGTATAATATTTCATTAACAAGTGACGATTTACCTGACCCAGATACACCTGTAATACAAGTAAAACAACCTAATGGAAAATCGACATTTATATTTTTTAAGTTATTTTCATTAGCTCCTTTTATAGTGATAGTATTACCATTTCCAAGTCTTCTAGATGTTGGAATTGGAATTTGCCTTTTTCCCGAAAGATAAGCACCTGTGATTGAATCTTCACAACTTATGATTTCATCAATAGTACCTGCACAGACAATTTCACCACCGTGGACGCCAGCACCAGGACCAATGTCAACAATATGGTCTGCACACTTCATTGTATCTTCATCATGCTCAACAACTATAAGAGTATTGCCTAAATCTCGAAGGTGTTTTAACGTCTCAATGAGTTTATCATTGTCTCTTTGATGAAGACCGATACTTGGCTCGTCAAGGATATAAACAACGCCCATTAACATTGAGCCGATTTGAGTTGCAAGACGAATTCTCTGACTCTCACCACCTGAAAGTGTACCAGATGAACGAGAAAGAGTTAAATAATCCAGACCTACACTTTTTAAGAAATTTAATCGACTTTTTATCTCTTTAATAATTGATTCAGAAATAAATTTATCCTTTTCCTTTAATTCAAGCCTATCAATGAAATCAAGCGCCTGTGTAATTGACATATCACAGAATTCACTTATATTTTTGTCACCTACTGTAACGGAAAGAATTTCCGGTTTAAGACGTGTACCATGACAATCAGGACATTTAGAAGCGGACATCACCTGTTCAATCTCCCATCTTGCCCAATCACTTGTGGTTTCTTTATATCTTCTTTCCAGATTATTAACAATTCCCTCAAATTCGGACATATATGTTCCAGAACCATAGAATGTTGAACGAGTCATTTTCATTTTATGATTTGTACCATAAAGAATTGCATTCAATCCTTCTTCAGATATATCTTTTATTGGAGTTTTTAAGTTGAAACCATACTCTTTACCAATTGCATTGTAATACATAGCTGCAATTGACCCAGAATCTGCTTTTCCCCACCCTGAAGCACAAATTGCACCTTCACTAATAGAAAGGCTTTTATTAGGTATTACAAGGTCAGGATTAACCTTTAAGAATGTTCCAAGACCTGTGCAAGTAGGACATGCACCGTAGGGATTATTGAAAGAAAACATTCTAGGCGAAAGTTCATCAATGCTTATACCATGTTCAGGGCAAGCATAATTGAGAGAATAAAGATATTCCTTGTCACCAATAACATCAATAATAACATTACCACCTGAATGTTGTGTTGTTGTTTCAATTGAATCTGCCAGTCGAGTTCTTATATTTTCTTTTACAACTAAACGGTCAACAATAATATCTATTGTATGTTTATATGTTTTGGGAAGTTTCATATCTTCATATAATTCTGTAACTTCTCCATCTATTCTGGCACGAACAAAACCTGCTTTTAAAGCATTTGCTAATTCTTTAGCATGCTCCCCTTTTTTTCCTCTTACAACTGGTGCTAGAATTTGAAATTTTGTGCCTTCGGGCATACTTAAGATACTGTCAACTATTTGATCAACTGTTTGTTGTTTAATTTCTCTACCACAAATAGGACAGTGTGGCACGCCAATTCTCGCATATAAAAGGCGAAGATAGTCATATATTTCAGTTACAGTACCAACTGTAGAACGAGGGTTTTTTGATGTTGTTTTTTGGTCAATAGAAATTGCAGGTGAAAGACCTTCAATAGATTCTACATTTGGTTTTTCCATTTGACCTAAAAACATACGAGCATAAGAAGATAAAGATTCAATGTATCGTCTTTGACCCTCTGCATAGATTGTATCAAATGCCAAGGATGATTTTCCCGAACCTGACACACCGGTTAATACAACTAATTTATCTCTAGGAATTTCTATATCAATATTTTTTAAATTATTTTCTTTTGCACCTTTGATAATAATCTTATCATGCATCATTTTATATCACCTTCTTTTGAAGATACATTTCTAAACCAACTTTACCCTCATCAGTAACAGGTTTAATCCATTTCATTGACTTATAATATTTTAAGCACATTACTGTTTTTATATAATCCTCAAATATATACATTACAGCAAAAGCAACAGTAAATGGTACTTTAAGTATATAAACAGAAATTATTGTTGCTGGAATTGACAATCCCCATAAGGTTAACAAATCATATTTAACACCTGTAACAGTATCTCCACCTGAACGGAAAATACCTACAATAGTTAAGAAAGGAACTTGTCTTATGGTAAATTCGAATGCATAAAAAGCCATAATTGACATTGCTGAATTGAGTGTCAACTCACTAATATTGTTACCAATATTAAATATACCTATTAATTCTGCTCTAAAAATATAAATAATAGTAGCAATGACAATGGAAATTATTGGGAATATGATTAAAAATCGTTTTGTATCTTGAATTCCACGTTCAATTTTACCTTTTCCAACGGATTTACCAACCATAATACTGCAGGCGTTACAAATACCAATAATAAACACAAATGCAATGTTTTCAAAGCTACGAAGAATAGTAATTGCTGCAAAATATTCATGCCCCATATGTCCAAATATAATATTAAATACAAATGTACCTGCACCCCACATTGATTCATTAAATATTACCGGAAGTGCTTTTCGATAGAAAAATTTAACATCGGACCATTTAAATCCAAATGTATTTTTTAATGGTGCATATAATATATTTTTTGTAATAAATGAAATAACAAGTATAAGAATTACTCCAACCCAAGCAGAAATAGTTGTGGCAAGTGCAGCACCTTTAATACCCATTTTCTCGAATCCAAACTTACCAAAAATCATTCCATAATCTAAAAATATATTGAGGATTGTAGTTATTACTGAAACATATGTAGGTAACTTAACTGATTCAACCGAACGAAGAACGGATGAAAGTATATTTGTTATTGCAATTGCAGGATATGACAAGCAAACAATCATAAGATATGATGCGCCTTCAGTAACAACATCTGGATTATTATTAAATATATTAACAACCATGGTTGGAAATAATAAACTAACAATTGTAAATAACCCAGAAATTACAATTGCAGATACAGTTGAAATTCCACAGGTCATATTAATTTTTTTAATTTCTTTTACGCCCCAATATTGCGCAACAAAAACTGATGTGCCAGACCCTATTCCAATTAACGCCATATTAAGAAGCCAACCCCATTGTCCTATCATACCTACTGCTGATAAGGATACATCACCTAGTTGACTAACAAAAAGAGTATCAGCCAAGGTAAATGAACTAATCAATATATTCTGTAACACTATTGGAGTTGCAAGTCTTAATACAGTTTTCCAAAAACCTTTATCATTCAATAATTTAAACATTTATTTCTCCGATTTAATTTTTTCAATTTTATCACGTAAATACGCTGCATGTTCAAATTCGAGAATCTTAGCAGCTGATTTCATTTCTTCAGTTAATTGGGCAATAAGTTTTTGTTTTTCATCTCTACTTAATTTGCGTTTTCCAGATTTATCCTTTGTAGAAATTTCAAGAATTTCACGAACATCCTTCATAATTGTTTGTGGTACAATTCCATGTTCTTTGTTATATGCAATTTGAATTTCACGTCGTCTATATGTTTCACTGATTGCTCTTTCCATAGAATTTGTAACATTATCAGCATACATTATAACATGTCCGTTTGCATTACGTGCAGCACGACCAATAATCTGAATAAGTGAAGTTTCAGAACGCAAAAACCCTTCTTTATCTGCATCAAGAATTGCTATTAAAGACACCTCAGGGATGTCAAGACCTTCACGTAGAAGATTGATACCAACAAGCACATCAAATTCACCTAAACGTAAATCACGGATAAGTTCCATTCTTTCAATAGTATCAATATCATAATGCATATATCTTACTTTAATTCCGTGTCCTGAAAGATAATCAGTAAGATTTTCTGCCATTTTCTTTGTTAGAGTTGTTACAAGAACTCGTTCTTTCTTCTCAACTCTTATGTTAATTTCTGAAATCAAGTCATCAATTTGTCCTTCTGTACTACGAACAGAAATTTCAGGGTCTAAAAGACCTGTTGGACGAATAACCTGTTCAGCTGTTTGAATACTCTTTTCAGCCTCAAACGGTCCAGGAGTTGCACTAACAAAGATTTTTTGTCTTGTTTTTTCATAAAACTCATCAAATGTCAACGGTCTGTTATCATAGGCAGATGGCAAACGAAAGCCAAAGTTAATAAGACTATCTTTTCTTGAGCGGTCACCACCATACATACCTCTTACCTGTGGTAATGTAACATGAGATTCATCAACAAAAAGTACATAATCATCAGGAAAATAGTCAAGAAGAGTAAATGGAGGCTCACCAGGTTTTCTTCCAGACATAATGGCAGAGTAATTCTCTATCCCCTTACAAAAACCAGTTTCACGAAGCATTTCCATATCATATTCTGTTCTTTGACGGATTCGCTGTGCTTCTATAAGTTTTCCTTGTTTTTCAAACTCTGCGACCTGTTTTTCCATTTCATCATTTATTTGTTTTAAAGCATCTTCCATTTTTTCAGGTGAAACTACATAGTGAGATGCGGGATATATAGCGACATGTGACACTACATTTTTAACCGCACCAGTTAAGGGGTTAATCTCACTGATTCTATCAATTTCATCCCCAAAAAACTCTACTCTTATTGCTGTATCATTAGAATAAACAGGAAAAATTTCAACAATATCCCCTCTTACTCTAAATTTGTTTCGAATAAAGTTGATATCATTTCTTTCGTACTGAATCTCAACAAGTTTTTGTATAAAATCATCACGACTTTTTTCCATACCAGTTCGTAACGAAATAACCATTGATTTATAATCGATAGGGTCGCCTAAAGAATAAATACAAGAAACACTTGCAACAATAATTACATCTCGTCTTTCAGATAATGCAGATGTTGCAGAGTGTCTTAATTTATCGATTTCTTCATTTATAGCAGAGTCTTTTTCAATATAAGTGTCAGTAGTTGCAATATATGCTTCAGGTTGATAATAATCATAGTAAGACACAAAGTATTCAACAGCGTTTTCAGGAAAAAACTCTTTGAATTCAGCACAAAGTTGTCCTGCAAGAGTTTTGTTATGAGCAAGAACCAATGTTGGTCTGTTAAGTTTAGCAATAATATTAGCCATGGTAAATGTCTTACCGGAGCCTGTCACACCCAGCAAAGTCTGTTCGTTATAACCTTTTTCAACGCCATCTACAAGCTTCTCTATTGCCTGTGGTTGGTCACCTGTTGGCTTATAATTACTTACTAATTTAAACATAAATACCCTCACATACATTTGTTCTTTAATTGTACAATATTATAGATTTATAATCAACAAAAATATTGTTTTTATTATAAAAAAAACGACGGAGAAAATTTTCTCCGTCGTCAAAACAAATGAATATCTTATTTTTCAATAAGTGATACGCCACTCATTTCTGATGGTATATCAAGTCCCATAATGTCAAGCATTGTTGGTGAAAGGTCGCAAAGTTTGCCACCCTCTTGCTTAAGAGAACATTCTTTACCCACTACTACAAGTGGAACTGGGTTTGTTGTATGAGCTGTAAATGGTGAACCATCATCTTCATACATTTTGTCAGCATTACCATGGTCAGCTGTAATAAGAATTACACCATCCATCTTCATAGTTGCATCAACGAGTTTGCCAACACATTCGTCAACTGCTTCAACAGCCTTAACAGCTGCATCAAAGATACCAGTATGACCAACCATGTCACAGTTAGCATAGTTGAGAATTACAACATCATATTTACCACTTAAAATTTCTTCACAAGCAGCATCACAAACTTCATAAGCGCTCATTTCAGGCTTTAAGTCAAATGTTGAAATTTTTGGAGAGTCAATAAGAACTCTATCTTCACCTGGATAAACTTTTTCTTCGCCACCATTATAGAAGAATGTTACATGAGCATACTTCTGTGTTTCAGCAATACGAAGCTGAGTCTTGCCAAGTTTTGAAAGATACTCACCCATTGTATTTGTAAGAGTCTGAGGCTTGTATGCAACATTAACATTAGGCATTTCAGCATCATACTGTGTCATACAAACATAATAAAGTGGGAAGAATGCTTTTCTCTCAAATCCTGTAAAATTAGGGTCAACAAAAGTTCTTGTGATTTCTCTTGCACGGTCAGGACGGAAGTTAAAGAAGATTACAGAGTCATTTTCAGAAATTGCATCTGCACCATTAACAACTGTTGGCATAACAAATTCGTCTGTAAGATACTTACCATCTTCGTCGATTGTTTCGTATGACTTTTTAACTGCATCAAGAGCTGAATCAGTTGCAATACCTTCACGGTTAACCATTGCGTTGTAAGCCATACCAACTCTATCCCACATATTGTCACGGTCCATAGCATAGAATCTACCCATAACAGTAGCAATCTTACCTACACCGATTTCTGCGAGCTTGTCCTCAAGTTGTGCTACAAAATCAACACCTGAACTTGGAGGAACATCACGGCCGTCAAGTAATGCGTGAACATATACTTTATCAAGACCGTTTTTCTTTGCGAGTTCAATAAGAGCATACAAATGAGTATTATGGCTATGAACACCACCATCAGAAAGAAGACCGATAAGGTGAAGTGCTGTATTGTTTTTCTTACAATTCTCTATAGCACCCATAAATACATCGTTTGTGAAGAAATCACCATCCATAATTGATTTTGTGATTCTTGTGAGTTCCTGATATACAACACGACCGGCACCAATATTTGTGTGACCAACTTCAGAGTTACCCATCTGTCCGTCAGGAAGACCAACATCCATACCGGATGCACCGATATATGTCATTGGATTATTTTTAAAAATTTCATCAAGTCTTGGTGTTTTAGCCGCTGTGATTGCGTTGCCGTAATCAGCAGGATTATAACCAAAACCATCCATAATACATAAAACTACAGGTTTTTTCATTCAGTTCACCTTTTAATTATTTTGATGCAGCAGCAACAATTTTTGCAAAGTCAGCTGCTTTAAGTGATGCGCCACCGATAAGACCACCATCAACATTATTCTTAGCAACAAGTTCGTCAGCATTTGCTGCATTCATTGAACCACCGTACTGAATTGTAACAGTTGCAGCAACATCGCCACCATATACTTCAGCAATAGCTTCACGAACATATCCATTACCTTCATCAGCCTGGTCAGCAGTTGCTGTTACACCTGTACCGATAGCCCAAACTGGTTCATAAGCGATGATAACGTTCTTAAGCTGTTCTTTTGTTACATTTGTAAGAGCCATCTTTGTCTGGAATTTAAGAAGAGTTTCTGTGTAACCAAGTGAACGCTGTTCAAGTGTTTCACCAACACAAATGATTGGTTTAAGACCTGCATTAAGAGCAGCGAGTGAACGAAGGTTAACTGTCTGGTCTGTTTCGCCAAAATACTGTCTTCTTTCACTGTGACCTACAACAACATATTCAACACCTGCTTCAACAAGCATTTCAGCAGAAATTTCGCCTGTATAAGCACCTGATGATTTAAAGTGTACGTTTTCAGCACCGATTTTGATATTTGAACCTGCAGCAGCTTCAACAGCAGCAGGAATGTCGATAAATGGTACACAAAGTACAACATCACAATCTGCACCAGCAACAAGTGGTTTCATTTCTTCAATAAGAGCTTTTGCTTCTGCAGGAGTTTTATTCATTTTCCAGTTACCTGCAATAACTGCTTTACGTAAATCTTTTTTCATTATGATTTCTCCTTATCGCAAATTTTGGGAGAGCATAAAGCCCTCCCATAAATATTTTTAATTATTTCTCGTTAAGAGCATCAATACCAGGAAGAACTTTACCTTCAAGGTATTCAAGTGATGCACCGCCACCTGTTGAGATGTGTGACATCTTATCAGCAAAGCCAAGTTTCTGAATTGCAGCAGCTGAGTCACCGCCACCAATGATTGAAATTGCATCACTGTTAGCAATAGCTGTTGCAACTGCAACTGTGCCTGATGCAAAGTTTGCCCATTCAGAAACACCCATAGGTCCGTTCCAGATTACTGTACCAGCATCTTTAACTGCATCAGCAAAAATTTCCTGTGTCTTAGGACCAATATCAAGACCCATCCAACCATCAGGAATCTTGTCTGAATCAACAACCATAGCTTCTGTGTCAGGAGCATATTCTTTACCAACTTTGTTATCAACAGGAATAAGGAATTTAACGCCTTTTTCTTCTGCTTTCTTCATCATTTCAGCAGCAAGTTCAACTTTATCTGCTTCAAGAAGAGAAGTACCGATATTGTAACCAAGTGATTTCATGAATGTATAAGCCATACCACCACCGATGATAAGTGTATCGCACTTGTCAATGAGGTTTGTGATTACGCCGATTTTATCAGAAACTTTTGCACCACCAAGGATAGCAACGAGAGGTCTCTTTGGATTTTCAAGAGCGCCACCAATGAATTCGATTTCCTTCTGAATGAGGTAACCACAAGCTGCAGGAAGGTGTTCTGCAACGCCAGCAGTTGATGAGTGAGCTCTGTGAGCTGAACCAAAAGCATCGTTTACATAAAGTTCAGCAAGGTCAGCAAATTTCTTGCTAAGTTCTGGGTCATTCTTTGTTTCGCCTTTTTCGTAACGAACATTTTCAAGAAGAAGAACTTCACTATCTTTAAGGTCAGCTGCAAGTGCCTGTGCACTTTCACCTACAACATCCTTTGCCATTTTAACTTCCTGACCAAGGAGTTCAGCAAGTCTTGCAGCAACAGGAGCAAGTGAAAATTCAGGAACAACTTCACCCTTTGGACGACCAAGGTGTGAGCAAAGGATAACCTTTGCACCGTTAGCAATAAGATATTTGATTGTTGGCAATGAAGCAACAATTCTCTTGTCACTTGTAATTACGCCATTTTCCATTTTTACGTTGAAGTCGCAACGAACAAGAACTTTCTTGCCAGCTACCTGTAAATCTTCAACAGT
>CALEIS010000035.1 GCA_937877675.1 uncultured Clostridia bacterium
ATTATGATTCTTCCTGACCACCCAACACCTATCGTTACTGCTACACACGCTTCTGACCCTGTTCCATTTATGATTTATCATAAGAATAACGAGGTTGATGGTGTTGATACAATCAACGAAGAAACTGCAAAAGCCACTGGACTTTTCGTGGAAAGTGGCGTTCAGCTTATGAAGAAATTTTTGGAGGACTAGTCAAATGAGTTATAACAGAGATACAATTTGCGTTCAGGGTGCTTACAAGCCAAAGAACGGTGAACCAAGAGTACTCCCAATTGTTCAGAGTACAACATTCAAATATGACACAAGTGAAGCTATGGCTAAACTTTTTGACCTCGAACCAGGTTATATGTACACTCGTCTTGCAAACCCTACAAGTGATGCAGTAGCACAGAAAATCACAATGCTTGAGGGTGGTGTTGCAGGTGTTCTTACATCTTCAGGTCAGGCTGCAAACTTCTTCTCACTCATCAACATTATGGGTGCTGGTGACCACTTTGTTAGTGCTGCTACAATTTACGGTGGCACATTCAACCTTTTCAATGTTACAATGAGAAAGCTTGGCATTGAGGTAACATTTGTTGACCCAAATGCAAGTGAGGAAGAAATTCAAGCTGCATTTAAGCCTAACACAAAGGCTCTTTTCGGTGAAACTATTTCAAACCCATCACTTGATGTTCTTGATATTGAAAAATTTGCAAAGATTGCACATGCTAACGGTGTGCCACTCATCATAGATAACACATTCCCTACACCTATCAACTGTCGTCCTTTTGAATTTGGTGCTGATATTGTTACACATTCAACAACAAAGTACATGGAAGGTCATGCTAACATTATCGGTGGTGCAGTTATCGACAGTGGTAATTTTGACTGGGAGCAAAATGACAAATTCCCAGGTCTTACACAGCCTGATGAAAGCTATCATGGTGCAGTTTATACAAAGGATTTCGGCAAAGCAGGTTATATTACAAAAATCGTTGCACAGCTTCTCCGTGACTATGGTTCAACACCTGCTCCACAAAATTCATATTATCTTAACTTAGGTCTTGAAACACTCCATCTTCGTATGGAAAGACATTGTTCTAATGCACTTGCAGTTGCAAAGTATCTTGAAGCAAACGACAAGATTTCTTGGGTTAACTACCCTGCTCTTCCTGGCAACAAATACTATGACCTTGTTCAGAAATATATGCCAAACGGTACTTGTGGTGTTGTTTCATTCGGTGTTAAGGGTGGCAGAGATGCTGCTGAGAAGTTTATGAACTCACTTAAACTTGCAGCAGTTGTTACTCACGTTGCAGATGCAAGAACTTGTGTGCTTCATCCTGCTTCTTCAACTCACAGACAGTTAAGCGACCAAGAGCTTGTTGAATGTGGTGTATCCCCTGACCTTATCAGATTTTCAGTTGGTATTGAAAATGTTAACGATATTATCGCTGATATTGAACAGGCACTTGCACAAATATAAAAAAAATTAACGGCAACTCAAACGAGTTGCCGTTTTGTTATTATTAGATTTTAAATTACGCAAAGATTGAAACATATTCAGGGAATAATGGTGAAAAATGGAGGAATAAGAGAGCAATACCTGCACCTACTATAAATCCACCGATAATTTCAGGAATTGTATGTCCTTCAACCTTTTTGATTGGTTTAACGTCCTTACCCATTACTGCTTCACGAACATCACTAAACGCCTCTGTAAGCTTTTCAACAGGAAGTCTTACCATAAATGCATCGAACATTGTAATGAATGCAAAAACACCTGATACTGCAAACATTGTTGAATTAAAGCCCTCAAGAGCACCTATACAAGTACTGAGTGAAATAACTGTTGCAGTATGTGAACTTGGCATACCACCTAATTTAAAAAGAGTTCCTATTGTAACTTTTTTTGTTACATTACCCTTTTTCTTATCAATAAAAAATCTAATTGTATTAAGAATAACCTTAATAACCTGTGCAACAAACCAAGCACAAATACAAACAAGAATAATCCTCATAATATACCCCTTTGATTTAGTTTAATTAATTTTACAATATTAGCCAACAAATTGCAAGTTATATTTATAAAGTATATAAAACACTATGTTTCGGCAAAATAATCAAAGGTGGATTATGTTTTTAGTGCAAAACTCCAAAGTTCCATATTTTGATGTTTTTGTGTTTACAAACACTTTATGTAGTGTTATTATTAATCTAACAAAAAAATTGATTTCGGCAACCTTGACGAGATTTAGCAAATACTTTTTTAATCTTGTCGCCGAACAAGATTTTTTTTTGCAAAATTTTAAACTTTTATAAGTTTAAAGGAGGATAATGAAAATGGCAAAAAACAAAAAGAATGCTATTCCTGAAACAGGTATTTATGACGCTAAACAGTTAGGCGTTCC
>CALEIS010000036.1 GCA_937877675.1 uncultured Clostridia bacterium
TCTTCAATTGTGAAATCTACTCGTCTTTTTGTGTTCATAAAGATTTCACCTTTCTTAATTTTCTTATTGAATTATACCATAAATGTAGTATAATATAAACATAAATTTTTTTGATTATAATAGGGAGGTTATACTCATGCAAAATATTGAAGAAATTAAATTGCAGATATGCGACGTGTGTCACAAAATGTGGCAATTGGGTTGGGTTGCTGCTAATGATGGCAACGTAAGTGCTCGTCTTGAAGATGGCAGAGTTATTGCAACACCAACAGGTATCAGCAAATCATTCATCACACCTGAAAAATTAGTTGTGCTTGATATGGATGGCAACATTCTTGAAGCAAACGAAGGCTATCGTCCATCAAGCGAAATCAAAATGCATCTTAAATGCTACGAAAAGAGAGAAGATGTATTCAGCGTTATCCATGCACATCCACCAGGAGCAACAGGTTTTGCAGTTGCTCACAAACCAATGGATATGTACAATATGATTGAAGACGTTGCTGCAATCGGTGCAGTACCACTTACACCTTATGGTACACCATCAACAGCAGAAGTTCCTGCTGCAATTGAACCATATCTTGAAGAACATGATGTTATGCTTCTTACAAACCACGGTGCTTTGGCAGTTGGTAGCGATGTACTTACAGCATTCTATAGAATGGAAAGCCTTGAACTTTGGGCAAAAATCACAATCAACGCAGTAATTCTTGGTGGTAGCTGTGACATCAGTGATGAAAATGTACAGAAGCTTATTGATTTAAGAAGTTATTACAGAATTACAGGTCGTCATCCTGGTTATAAGGTGTTCAATCCTGACGACCAGTTGCTTCATAAGAAGGACTAAGGAGGAATATTTATGTTAAAAGGTATTTCTCCAATGCTTTCACCTGAACTTTTAAAGGCACTTGCAGAAATGGGACATGGTGATGAACTCGTTATTGCAGACGGTAATTTTCCTTGTCATAGTTACGGCAAAAATGCAATCGTAATCCGTGCAGATGGTCATGGTGTGCCAGAAATTCTTGATGCAATTATGCAGCTTCTTCCTCTTGATACATATGTTGAGAAACCTGTTGGACTTATGGAGATTGTTAAGGGTGACACTTGCCCAACTCCTCCAATCTGGGAAGAATATGAAAAAATTCTCAACAAATATGAGCCTGAGCATCACGATATTGAGTATATCGAAAGATTTGCTTTCTATGAAAGAGCAACAAAAGCATATCTCATTATCGCAACAGGCGAAAAAGCAATTTATGCTAACATTCTTCTTAAAAAGGGTGTTGTAAAATGAAAACTGTTTTAGCATTTGACTTTGGCGCATCAAGTGGCAGAGCCATAAAGGCTTTTTATGATGGTGAAAAGATTTCCTATGAAGAAATTCATCGTTTTGACAATATTCCTGTAACAGTTGACGGTCATGTTTGTCATGATGTTGACATGATTAAGGGTGAGATTGACAAGGCTATCGAAAAAGCAGGTCAGGTTGATGCCCTTGCATTTGACACATGGGGTGTTGACTACGGACTTGTTGACGAAAACGGAAACCTTATTCATCTTCCATTCCATTATAGAGATTCAAGAACTGAAAATACTGTTGAAAAAGCAAGTGAAAAGATGAATTTGGACTCTCTTTACCTTGCAACAGGAAACCAGATTATGAATATCAACACTCTCTTTCAGTTGACTGTTGATGAGAATGTGAAAAAGGCAGATAAATTACTCTTTATGCCTGATTTGTTTGCATATATGCTCACAGGCAACAAGGTTTGTGAAATGAGTATTGCATCCACATCACAGATGTTAAATCCATCAACAAAAACTTGGGATAAAAATGTGTTGAGTACATTTGAGATTGACGAAAATCTTTTCCCACAGTTAGTCCAGAGTGCAACAGTAAATGGTGAATATAAAGGTATTAAGGTTATCTCTGTTGCAGGTCATGACACTCAATGTGCAGTTGCTGCCATGAGCGTTACTGACGAAGATGCTGCATTTTTATCCTGTGGCACTTGGTCACTCATCGGTTGCGAATTGGATGAGCCAATGCTCACTCTTGAAAGCAACAAAAAAGAGTTGTCCAACGAAATGGGTGCAAATGGTAAGGTGAATTACCTTAAAAATATCAGTGGTTTGTGGCTTATTCAGGAAACTCGTCGTGATTTAGCAAAGCAGGGTCAGAAATATAGTTATAACGACCTTGAAATGATGGCAAGGGATGCAAAACCTTTCAAATGTTTTGTTGACCCTGATGCACCAATGCTTTCTGCACACGGTGATTTGCCAAATAAAATCCGTAAGTATTGCGAAAAAACAGGTCAGGAAATTCCTGAAACTGTTGGCGAAATCGTTCGTTGTATTTACGAAAGTCTTGCACTTAAATATCGTTATGCTCTTGAACAGATTTCAGAGTGTACTGGCAAGAATTTCGGTGTGCTTAACATTTTAGGTGGTGGCACAAAGGATGGTTTCCTTTGTGAGATGGCTGCAAATAGTATAAATATTCCTGTTGTGGCAGGACCTATTGAAGCAACAGCCCTTGGTAATATTATTCTTCAGCTTAAAGCACTTGGCGAAATCGAAAGTGTTGACGAGGGAAGAAAACTCATAGCAAAAACCGAAAAAACAAAAAAATATATGCCACAAAGAACCGATGATTGGGATGGGGCATATAAGATTTATAAAGAATTATTAAATAGGGAGGAAAAATAAATGTTATATCCTAAAATTGGTATCAGACCTGTAATCGACGGCCGTTGGGGCGGCGTTCGTGAAAGTCTTGAAGTACAGACAATGGGTATGGCTAACTCAGCTAAAAAGCTCATTGAAGAAAACCTTAAATATCCTGACGGTACACCTGTACAGTGTGTAATCAGCAACACAACTATCGGTGGTGGTGCAGAGGCTGCAAAATGTGCAGACCAGTTTGCAACTGAAAATGTTGTTGCTACTCTTTCTGTTACACCATGCTGGTGCTATGGTTCAGAAACATTCGATATGGACCCTAACACAATTAAGGCAGTTTGGGGCTTTAATGGTACAGAACGTCCAGGTGCAGTTTATCTTGCTGCTGTTATGGCTGCACATGCACAAAGGGGACTTCCTGCATTCTCAATCTACGGACATGATGTTCAGGATATGACTGACACAACAATTCCTGAAGATGTTGCAGAAAAAATCCTTCGTTTTGCTCGTTGTGCAGTTGCAGTTGGCTGGATGAAGAACAAGGCTTATGTAAACCTTGGTGGCGTTTCAATGGGTATTGCAGGTAGCTACTGTGATGCTTCAATGTTCCAGAAATATTTCGGCATCCGTCCTGAATGGGTTGACCTTACAGATATTCTTCGTCGTATTACTCTTGAAATCTATGATAAAGATGAATATGAAAGAGCATATAAATGGATTAAGGAAAATTGTCGTGAAGACTTTGATGTAAACGCAGGTAAGAATTTACCTGAAATCATTACAAAGTCAAAGGTTATTGCTCCTGATAAGGACTGGGAATTCATCGCTAAATTCTCAATTATCGTTAAGGATATTCTTTTCGGTAACAAGAAACTTGATGAACTTGGTTGGCACGAAGAAGCACTCGGTAAGAATGCAGTTGCAGGTGGCTTCCAAGGACAGAGAAACTGGACAGACTGGCTTCCTAATGCAGACTTTACAGAGGCTATTATGGCTTCAACATTTGACTGGAATGGTCCAAAGGCTCCAGTTCCATTCGCAACAGAAAATGACACACTTAACGGTGTTTCAATGATGATTGGTACTCTTCTTACAGGTACAGCACCTTGCTTCCACGATGTTCGTACATATTGGAGTCCTGATGCAACTGAAAGAGTTACAGGCAAACGTCCTGAAGGTAAGGCAAAAGACGGCTTTATCCACCTTATCAACTCAGGTGCAACTGCTCTTGATGGTAGCGGTGCTGCAAAGAATGAAAATGGCGAAGGTTGCATGAAACCATATTGGGAAATGACAGATGCTGACATTAAAGCATGTCTTGAAGCAACTGACTGGAGAAGAGCTAACTATGAATACTTCAGAGGCGGCGGATTCTCAAGCCACTTCCGTTGTAAGGCTGAAATGCCTGTTACAATGCTCCGTGTAAACATTATTGATGGCATCGGACCTGTTATTCAAATTGCAGAAGGCTACACAGCAGACCTTCCTGATGATGTTCACGATAAGATTGACTGGAGAACTGACCCAACATGGCCAACAACTTGGTTTGCTCCAAAACTTACAGGCAAGGGTGCTTTCAAGGATGTTTATGGTGTAATGGCTAACTGGGGTGCTAACCATGGTGTAACAGTTTACGGTCACGTTGGTGCTGACATCATCACACTTGCATCAATGCTTCGTATTCCTGTAAATATGCACAACGTTGACGATGACAAGATTTTCCGTCCACATTCTTGGGCAGCATTCGGCACAGAAGATGCTCAGGCTGCAGATTACAGAGCTTGTCAGACATACGGTCCACTTTACAAATAAAACTTAATAAACATAAAGCAAAAAGCTCGGTGAAAACCGAGCTTTTCTTATTTAATCAATGAACCAAGAGGTTATATATGTTGCAAAGGGTGGTAAGGTTAAATTTGATGGCATTTTTCTTTCAAAATGACCGTTAAGACCTTTTTCTATTGCAGCAAGGTGAAAGTGGCAAATACCAATACCTAAGTCAATTCGGTGCATATCAACATTGCTTCCCTCACGACTTTCGTGGGTGCGTTGCTCAATAAAATGGAATGCGTTGTCAGAAAATACAACTCTCCAAGGTTGTGAGTTTGTAGCAGAGGGTGCAAGACGAAGCATTTCAAGAGGGAATTCATATTTCCCAGCCATTTCTTTGGTCAATGGTTTATTAAAATCATCCGCAAAGAAGATTTCTTCCCAGGGTTTGCGATTATCTGCCTTTAAAACTCGACGAAAAACTTTTTCTGTAATACTTTTCTTGGTTGCAGGGTATCCAACGGGGGAGAGAATTGGGAAAAGTTCATTTTCTCTAATCTCCATAGCCTCTGCAAAAGCGCTTCTGTTAAATGTACCACCAAGCCAACAAGTACCAAGTCCAAGACTTGTGGCATAGAGAACTAACTGTTCATAATCATAGCCCATAGCTTCGTTTGCAATTATATCATCAGGCATTGTAGCACCTAAATAGAGTTTTGCACCTTTTATAATGCCGTAAGTTCCTAACTTTTCACCGTTTGGTGCAGTTTCTTTCTCTATAAATTGAAATCT